>CAZMWO010000252.1:0-3161 GCA_964569565.1 uncultured bacterium
GCCCCGAAGATCTCAAAGCCCAGCACCCTCTCATTGGTGGCAAGCACACTGAATTTACCTACGGCGATCTACAGGTCGAAATGGATCTGATCAACCGTGCCTTTATCGATGTAATGAGCGTTGGCGACAACCGTGGTCGTGCGTTCACTTTCCCGATCCCAACTTACAACATTACCAAAGACTTTGACTGGAACCACCCAAACTGCCAGCCGCTGTTCGAAATGACTGCCAAATACGGTCTGCCGTATTTTCAGAATTTTATCAATTCAGATCTCGAGCCGAACATGGTGCGCTCGATGTGCTGCCGCCTGCAGCTCGACCTGCGCGAACTGCTCAAGCGTGGTAACGGCCTGTTTGGATCGGCTGAACAGACCGGCTCTATCGGCGTCGTCACCCTCAATCTTGCCCGCCTCGGTTACATGTTCAAGGGCAACTATGAAGCGCTTACCACCCGACTCGAACACCTGATGGAACTTTCCAAAAAGAGTCTTGAAGTCAAGCGCAAAGTCATTCAAGCCAGAATCGACAGCGGTCTTTTCCCCTATACCCGCCGCTATCTTGGCACTCTGCGCAACCACTTCTCGACTATCGGCATCAATGGTATGAATGAATGTATCCGCAACTTCTCCGAGAATGCCTATGATATCTCTCATCCGCTGGGCGTCGAACTGGCGCAGCGGATTCTCGATTTCATGCGCGAAAAAATCGTTCAATACCAGGTCGAGACCGGTCATCTCTACAATCTCGAAGCGACTCCCGCCGAAGGCGCCACCCACCGTTTTGCCCGCGAAGATCGCAAGCGCTTTCCAGAAATCATTCAGGCCGGCACCCCGCAGGCTGCGTATTATACCAATTCAAGCCAGTTGCCGGTCGACTATCAGGGCGACCTGTTCGATGTAATGCGCCATCAGGAAAAGCTGCAGACCAAATATACCGGCGGCACCGTTCTGCACCTGTATGTCGGCGAGCGTATTCCTGATGCTGAATCATGCAAACGTCTCGTTCAGAAGACTCTCACACAGTTCAGATTGCCTTACATAACTATCACACCGACCTTCAGCATCTGCCCGAAACACGGTTACATAGCCGGCGAGCATCAGTATTGCCCGACCTGCGATGCAATCGAAACAAAGAAGGCAGTTGCCATCGCTCAGGCAGAAGGCCAGGAGCTGGCCCCCGAAAATGTTGTGCTCACCGAGGAAAACCGCCAGGTCTGCGAAGTATGGACCCGCGTAATGGGTTATTTCAGGCCGGTGTCGCAGTTCAATGCCGGCAAGAAGAGCGAATACAGCGACCGTGTTCTCATGCGACCGGGCGACCTGGTGAGACACGTCATCTGATTAAATGAAAAAAAGTCCTGAAAAAATTCTGGTCGGGGGCTTACAGCCCCTGACCATGATAGACTTCCCGGGGCGGCTGGCCAGCGTGATCTTTACGCAGGGCTGTAACCTGCGTTGCCGATTCTGCTACAACCGGACTCTGCTGGGCGAAAAGGCCGCTGACCCGTTATCCTGGAAGTCGGTAGTTGATTTTCTCAGAGATCGCCAGGGCTTCATTGAAGGCGTGGTATTCAGTGGCGGCGAGCCATGCCTGCAACCGGGTCTGCTCGACGCCATGCGCGAAGTCCGCGAAATGGGCTTCGAAGCAGCACTGCACACCAACGGCTTTTTCCCTGAAATAGTCGAACAGGCACTTGATGAGAGACTGCTGCAATTTGTCGCAGTAGACTTCAAGGCGCCTTTTGCCAGGTATGAGGCAGTCACACGGCAGCCCGCCGATCAGGTGGCGTATGGGCGACTTGCCGAACTGCTGGTTAATACCGGGGTTAAGCACGAATATCGAACTACCGTTCACCCGGGTCTTTTGACTGATTCTGATGTCATGCAGATGGCTGACTGGCTTTGCGAAAGGAAGATCAGCAACTATGCCATTCAGAAATTCAAGTTTGGCGAGGCCCTGGATCCGTCTCTGCCGCCGCTGAACAGTGCCTGTCTGCAGCCTGCAACAATTTTTAAGCTGCGTTCACGTTTCACCGGGTTTACTCTGCGCTCGGACGACACGGCAGCTGATAGCCTTGAAAAAGCAGCCTGAGCTGTGAGCGGGGCTGCCGCAATCAACCGCGCAAAATCGATTTGTATACCTGAATGTGCAGGTAGAGCTCTTTTTCGACAGTGTGGCTCTGCGCCACAATGCGGGCGGCCCGCCGGCCGACTTCGGCGGCGTGATCAGGATTATCGAGCATATAGCGCAGTTTGCTGATAAAATCATCGCCGTCGTGAATTCTGCCGAAACTGGAAGGGCCGGGAGAAGTGAAATAAAGCCAGCCGTTGCCCATTCCCGGGAAGCTTTCCTCGTTTTTGATGAACGCGTGGTTGCCATAAACATCGGCTGCCAGCACCGGTCTGCCTGTCTGCATTGCGCTCAGCATATATGAATTATAGCCCTCTGCGTGCGAAACATTGATGAATATTTCGGCCTGGCGATGCAGAAACGGCAAAAGACCTTCTTCAGGGCGATCAAGCAGTTTGACCCATGGCTTGCCGGCTGTTTCAGCGACAACCTGTTTTTGATAATCGCTGTCAAAAGGCGTGTTGAAGATGACCAGCCGCAATTCAGGGTAATCAGCAATAATCTTTTCGATGTAATGTATCGCAAAAACGACATTTTTGGCCGGCAGCAGACCGCCCTCAAGTATGATCAGCCGCTCTCCCGGGATAAACCCGAAATGCTCGCGTGGAAAATCGAATTCTGCATTGAAAGGGGTTACTCCGGGCGGAATTACCTCAATTTCGGTATTGATCATCAGGCGTGATTTGATGAATTTGCCCATCTGCGGGTAGGGCACGATGACCTTGCGGGCGGCTTCCAGCACTTCCTGTAGCTGTGGCTTGAGAACGCTGTTATACATGTCGATGTAGGCGTCGAGGCCGGTGCAGGTGACTATAAGCGGCAGTCGTGCTTTTTCTGCAAGCTTCTGACATGGCAGGCCAGCCTTGGCCGCATGAAAGGCATGAATCAGAGACGGTGTGCCCTTTACCGCATCGAAAGGGTAGGGATCATCAGTGGTGAATTCGCGAGTGTGGCAGGGGAGTGTAGTCAGAAAGCCGACCAGACGTTTTGAGATTTCTCTTTCCTCTATGTTGCTCATGTCTCCGGAAGGT
>CAZMWO010000252.1:3171-5515 GCA_964569565.1 uncultured bacterium
AACTACAGAATAATATACCAAAATCAACCCGCTTTGAAAACATCAAATTTGAAAGGCTCGATATGGAACTGAAACATGCAGATCTGATTATCCAGACCCTCGGCCAGCCGGAGATCGCTTCGCCTCTTAAGCTTTCCAAGATAGACGGCGATTTTTTGACCAACTATGTCGAAGATCATGAGCGTGTTCTGTTCAATAACAGCCTGTGCGAAGTTAAGGCAGAAATGGCGGGAGGCCAGGATCCGCTGTCGTTCGAAAAAGCCGGGCCGCGCGACAAAATCTTTTTCGACCCGTCACGCACACGGGCCGGTATTGTAACCTGCGGCGGACTCTGCCCGGGCATTAATGACGTTATTCGCGGCCTGGTCAACCAGCTGCATTTCTGGTATGGCGTCAAGAACATTTATGGCTTTCGTTACGGCTACCTCGGCATGGTCAAAGAATCAGGCCTGCAGCCGATGGTTCTCGACCCTGATGTCGTCTCGGAGATTCACGAAAAAGGCGGCACCATTCTCGGCTCTTCGCGCGGCCCACAGGACGTCAGCCTGATGGTAGACCGCCTGAT
This sequence comes from uncultured bacterium, assembly GCA_964569565.1. Lineage (GTDB taxonomy): Bacteria > Muiribacteriota > Ozemobacteria > Ozemobacterales > Ozemobacteraceae > Rifleibacterium. Next base: position 3,737 of record CAZMWO010000252.1, read on the forward strand.
GGACTACAAAGTAAATATTCTCTTCTGCATCGGTGGTGACGGGACTCTTCGCGGCGCCCAGGAAATTTATGAAGAAATCAGCAAACGCGGCCTTGCCATCTCGGTGATCGGCATTCCCAAGACCATCGACAACGATATCGGCTTTATCGAGAAGACCTTCGGGTTCGAAACCGCCTTCACTCACGCTGTCGATTCGATCAGAACCGCACATGTCGAAGCGCGCGGCTATCAGAACGGCGTCGGCCTGGTCAAACTTATGGGGCGCCAGTCGGGCTACATAACGGCCAATGCTTCGATCGCCTCGCAGGATGTGAACTTCTGCCTTGTGCCCGAGATACCCATCGATCTTGAAGGCGACAACGGCTTTTACAAACATCTTTTAGATCGCGTTCAGCGGAAAAATCATGCGGTAATTGTCGTGGCTGAGGGGCTTGGCGACCGTTTCTGCGCAATGGATGAAAAAGACGTTTCCGGCAACCGCAAGTCGGGCGACATCGGCGTTTTTCTGCGTGAAGGCATCGCCAGATACTTCAAAGAACGCAAAGTTCCGGTTTCGCTGAAATATATCGATCCGAGTTACATCATTCGCAGTTCGTGCGCGATTCCTTCTGACAGCATATTCTGTAACCAGCTGGCTCAGAATGCTGTTCATGCCGGCATGGCCGGCAAAACCGGAATGCTGGTCGGACTCTGGAACAACTGCTTTACCCATGTGCCGATCGACATCGCCATTCGCAACCGTAAATACATTGACCCCGAAAGCATGTTCTGGCTCAATGTGCTTGAGAGCACCGGTCAGCCTCGCTGGATGCAGAACACCCCGCGCGTCTGACAGGCCGATCTTCAGAAAGCGAATTAATCAATGAGCTCTTTTATAAGCTGTTTTCAGACAACAGCTTAACACATTCTGCATGCAGAATGCCGTTGCTTGCCAGCAGTTCGTAACTGTCGAGCCGCATAGGACTGTTGTCATATCTGGTGACTTTGCCACCGGCCTCGCTGACCAGAAGGCTTCCGGCCGCTATGTCCCAGGGCTTCAGATTGGTTTCCCAGTAGATTGAAAATATGCCACGTGCGATGTAGCATAGATCCAGAGCGGCCGAGCCGAGTCGACGGACACACTGGACATGCAGCAGCATGTTGCGCAGGTGCTTGAGCAGTTCGTCAAGACATTCGCGGCGATTGTAAGGATATCCGGTTACGGCCAGCGCTTCGTTGAGCTTTTCTACGCGGCTGACGAAGATGCGGTTGTTGTTGAGCCATGCGCCACCGCCCTGCCAGGTTCGATATATTTCGCCGTTCATCGGGTTGACTACTGCGCCGGCGACCGGTGCGCCATCGCGGCAGAGAGCTATGGATACGCTGAAATGTGGTAACCGGTTGGCAAAATTGGTGGTGCCGTCGAGCGGGTCGACCACCCATATCTCGCCCTGGCGCCAGTCTTCGCCGCCATCTTCCTCGCCATGAAAACGGATGTCGGGAAATTTATCGTGAAGCAGCTTTCTGATCAGGCGCTCAGAGGCTATATCGACTTCGGTTACCAGATCGACAGTGCCTTTGAAGGTTATCTGGTGTGAATCGTTGAAATGCTGGCTGATGAGTTCTGCTGCCGCAACGGCCACTTCGGCCGCTCCACTGCTGAGGGTTTCGAGATTGTGCATACGGTAACTGCCCTTCTGCTGTTTGAATTCAGGCGATTATATCACCGACCGCCGACTTATGTCATTACTCGTAAAGATTCAGTTACTAGTGGAATCATTATTGTGAGTGCGCAGACAG
>CAZMWO010000253.1:0-5510 GCA_964569565.1 uncultured bacterium
GGCTTTTCGATCATCGGTAGTGACAAGAATCTGGTTTCTGCTCATGCGCCCATGATAAACGCACTTTCAGCCAAAATCAACAGAAAGAATGTTTTTAAAACAAAAGTCGTAGGGGCAGGTCGCGACCTGCCCCTACGACTTTGTAAATAAAAAACCGCCCGTACGGGCGGTTTTTTGAACCCCGCAATTGCCGTGTAAAGGAGAAATTGAACCCACTGAAACAGTACGGTTGTCCGCCTGTTTAATCATCGAGGACTTCGTAGCGGCGTTTAATCCACTCGTAAGTGTTTCTCAGAGATAAACAGAGACAGATTCCCTTTCAGATACAGGTGTCGGCTCAATTTGACCTGCACCATCACGCACAACGCAGGGAAAAATTGTCAAATAGCTTATACCTTGAAAATAACAAATATAGGGGTACTTAGCAAGCCCAAAACGCAAAAAATTTTTACAGAATCATGCCGCGGGGGTGGGGCGGCGGTTCGCCCTGGCGTTATGACCAGTCGCAGGGGCGCGCCGCGACGCGCCCCTACGGCGGGCGGCGCCTTTTTCCTTGCCGGTTTTCAGTGCCTGCCCAAGCTGGCTGAGAACGCCAAGCTCGAGGTGTTCTTCCTGCAGGGCGATGATCTCGTCTCGGATCATAGCTGCTTTTTCGAATTCCATGCGACCGGCGGCAGCATTCATTTCGGCTTTCAGCGCATTGATAAGTTCTTCGAGTTTGGCCTCGTCGATATCCTTGTGTTGTCGGGCTTCCCGGCCATCACCCGGCAGAAACAGCGCTGGCAGCTGCTTGACAATCGTCTGTGGCACTATGCCGTTGTCGGTGTTGTACTTTTCCTGAATGGCGCGGCGGCGGGCAGTTTCGTCAATACAGTATTGCATTGCCCTGCTGATTCGGTCGCCGAAGAGAATTACTTCGCCGTTGGCGTTACGGGCGGCGCGGCCGCAGATTTGCATAAGCGACCAGGCCGATCTCAGAAATCCTTCTTTGTCGGCGTCGAGAATGGCTACCAGCGATACTTCAGGCAGGTCGAGCCCTTCGCGCAGCAGGTTGATGCCGACAAGCACTTTAATGTCGCCAGCGCGCAGGTCTCTGAGAATTTCTATGCGTTCGAGAGTATCGATTTCATCGTGCAGATAACTCGATGGTATGTTGAGATCTGAGAGATAGCCTGACAACTCCTGAGCCATCTTTTTGGTCAGGGTTGTCACCAGCACGCGCTCGTTTCGTTCGATTCGCAGGTTGATCTGGTCGATCAGGTAGTCGATCTGGCCAGTGGTCTTTCGCACGGTTATTTTCGGGTCGAGCAGGCCGGTCGGCCTGATCAGCTGCTCGGCAACGCGATCCTGTGAGGTTTCGAGCTCGTAAGGCCCTGGTGTGGCTGAGACGAAGAGTAGCGGGCGCTTGCGTTCGAGAAACTCTTCGAAGGTCAGGCAGCGATTATCGAGAGCAGAAGGCAGGCGAAATCCGTAATCGACCAGCGTCTGTTTGCGGCTGCGGTCGCCATGCGCCATACCTCGCAACTGTGGCACCGTCATATGCGATTCATCGAGAATTATCAGGCAGTCTTTGGGAACGTAGTCTACCAGCGTGTCGGGCGGTTCGCCCGGTTTGCGACCGGTAAACAGACGCGAGTAGTTTTCTATGCCTTTGCAGAAGCCGGTTTCACGCAACATCTCCATGTCGTAGCGGCAGCGTTCGTAAATGCGCTGTGCTTCGATCATTTTGTGGTTCTCTTCGAAGTATTTGACGCGTTCTTTCATTTCTGCTTCAATCGCTTCTAGAGCCTTTTCCATTTTTTCGCTGGTCGTGACGAAATGCTGGGCCGGGAAAATCTCGACTGCTTCGAGTTTCTGGGTGACTTCGCCGGTGAGCGGGTCGAACTGCTCGATTTTGTCGATTTCGTCGCCGAAAAACTTTACCCGCAGCGCCAGTTCGCTCGAGGCCGGAAAGATATCGATAGTCTCGCCCCGCGCGCGAAAGCGCGAGCGGTGAAAATCCATGTCGTTGCGTGAATATTGAATATCTATGAGGTCTTTAACCAGCTTCTGCCTGGGCATCTCCTGATTGACTTTGAGCGACACCCTCAGGTCGGCATAGTCAGCCGGCGAACCGAGGCCGAAGATGCAGCTAACTGAGGCGACGACAAGCACGTCGCGGCGCGAAAACAGCGAGGTTGTCGCAGAATGTCTGAAGCGGTCGATCTGTTCGTTGATAGCCGAGTCTTTTTCGATATAGCTGTCGGTTGACGGAATATAAGCTTCTGGCTGATAGTAATCGTAGTAGCTGACAAAATACTCGACGGCGTTTTCCGGAAAAAATTCTTTAAACTCGCTGTAGAGCTGCGCAGCAAGAGTTTTATTGTGAGTGATCAGCAGAACCGGTTTCTGTACGCGCTCGATGATACTGGCCATGGTAAAGGTTTTGCCTGACCCGGTAACGCCAAGCAGCGTCATGCGCTCATTGCCCTGTTCGACCCAGCGGCTGAGCTTTTTTACCGCTTCAGGCTGGTCGCCGCGCAATTTAAACGGGCTGTGCAGCTTAAAATACTGGTTATCTTTCATCTTCATGTTGTAGCATGGTATAATATTGCAGTTTTTACGTAAATAGTGAATTTTTTCAGGCAGGTTAATATGAAAATTTATGTCATAGCAGATATGGAAGGCATCGGTGGCGTGGTCAGCCCGTCGCAGACCGGCGGTGAATCCTGGTTGTATGAGGCCGCCCGCGTTCAATATACCCGTGAGATCAAGGCAGTTTGCGAAGCTGCTATCAGCGCCGGTGCCGAGGAAATATACGTGAACGATTTTCATGGCAACGGCCTCAATCTGATGACAGAGACGCTGCCGCGCGAAGTCATGGTAATAAAGGGTGGTTTCAGGCCGACTTCAGGCTACGACCTCCTCGATAATACTTTCACCGGCCTGGTGATGCTCGGGGTTCACGCCAGAACCGGCACCAGCGGCGGCGTGATTCCGCATACCTACTCGGGCCGTCTCAGGTTTGAGATTTTCGGACAGCCGGTTGGCGAATTCGACATTCTGGCTCTGGCTGCCGGCGAAAAGAAAGTTCCCGTCATATTGATCAGCGGCGATTCAAAATCACTCGAACAGGCAGGCACCAACCTGCCTTCTACGCCCGGCGTCATCACCAAGTATTCGATCGGCACTGAAGGTGCTCTGTGCATGCATCCCGACCGTGTCTGTGAACTGCTGCGCGATGAGATGAAGCGTGCCATAAAGCTGGTAGACAGCATCGAGCCGGCGCAGATTTCCGGCGCCATTCAGCTGGGTGTGAAGGTTGCAGATGTCTGCCTGTCATCGCGTCTTGAATGGATTCCAGGTTGCAAGCGCATCGATGACACTGCTTTCGAGTTTACCTGCCGTAACATGAAAGAAGTAATCAACCTTGTTTACGGCTGCTCAACTCTGGTCGATGCAAAATTTTAGTCTTTTTCGATGCCGAGGTGTTTGAGGCGGCGTTGCAGTGTGCGGCGTGATATTGCGAGCGCATCGGCGGTTTTTGACACGTTGTTGTTGTGTTTTTTAAGCTGATCGATCAGTATCTCGCGTTCGGCCGACTCCATAAGCGATTCGTAGGTTCCCTCGCCGGCGACGGCCTGTGTTTTGGCGTGTCTGCCGGCCTGATCGAGCATGACTGGCGGGAAATGTTCGGGCAAGACCTCTTCGTCAGCCAGAACTACTGCGCGTTTGAGAGCGTTTTCTAGCTCGCGGATATTGCCGGGCCAGCTGTAATTTTTTATCAGCCGCCATGATTCTTCAGCGACTTCCGGGATCTGGCACTTGTTTTGATCGGCAAATTTTTTCAGGAAATGCTTAACCAGAAGCGGCAGATCGTCTTTGCGCTCACGCAGTGGCGGCAAAGCGATAGTCATTTCGTTGACACGGTAGTAGAGATCGTGGCGAAAGCTCCCGTCTTTGGCCATTTCGAGAATATCGCGGTTGGTGGCAGCTATAATACGGCAGTTGGCTGATACAGGCTTTGTGCCGCCGACCCGGTAAAACTGTTTCTCCTGCAGCACACGCAGCAGCTTGACCTGTGTTGGCAAAGAGGTCTCGGTAATCTCATCGAGAAAAATCGTGCCCTGATCGGCTATTTCGAAATAGCCCTTTTTCTGGCTGTCGGCGCCGGTGAAGGCACCCTTTTCGTAACCGAAAAGCTCGCTCTCGATAATCGTGTCGGGCAGGGCGCCGCAGTTAACCGGAATGAAGCTGTGTGAGGCGCGTTCAGATAACGAATGTATCGCATGTGCAACCAGTTCTTTGCCGGTGCCGCTTTCGCCCTGAATGAGAATCGACAGGTTACTGGCGCTGATTTTTTTAAGGCAGGCAAACATCGAGCGCATGGTCTCGGAGCGGCCGACAATGCCGTTGAAAGCTATCTCGCTGCCATCATCATTGTCACCCTCTCCTGCATCAACCTTGCAGATGCTGGCCGGTGAAATCTCAACTACATATTTGTTGGAGATTCCGGCCAGCCAGGAAGGAAAAATATCGATGAGCTGCTGGATTTCATACTCAAAAAGCCGCATGCGTCGGCCTTCATGCCAGATCAGGCCGGCGATTTCCTCCTGGCGTATGGCCTGGAGGTTGTCGCCAACCTGGTCGAGCAGTTTTTTGAGAATCAGCAGATAAGGAACGTAGCGATCAGCAACCGGCGGGGCGGCGGCATCTTCGATACCGATGCTGTAGAGCACCCGCTGCCGCATTTCTGGCGGCATGGCCAGGCCAAAATTTACTTCCAGTTTACTGGCGGTGTCTGATTTGAGGTGTTCAAACAGATAATCGACCTGCCTGAGCATATCAGGTGAGAACAGGGCGAGAAACTCGCCCGCCAGCCCGCGGAGTTGATCGTTCTTATCCATTACTATTTTGCCGGTCGGCGCAGACGATCAGGGATATCGACACGCAACTGGCGCAGGAAGTGCATGAAACTCTGATCGCCGGGCCGTGCTTCGAGTGCTTTCAGATAGGCTTCGCCGGCCTCCTGCTTTTTGCCGGTTTCGTTATAAATGCGACCTGCCCAGCCCCAGGCTTCAGCATTCATCGGGTTGGCTTCGATAGCCTCCAGAAGCATGGTAAGAGCGCTTTCCATGTCTTTCTGCTGATAGAACAGGTAAGACCATTTGCGCAGTGCTTCGGCGAGAAAGACTTTTGCCGAAGATTTCTTTTTGCTGTCAGGGAACTTCTGTAGAAATTCGCGCCATGACTCTGCTTCGCGCGAATGGAATTCCATGCGGTTGAGCAGCTTTGAGCGCTGATAAATCAGCTTCTCAGCCTGCTCCGGCTTTTTTTCGAGCAGATAGGCAATTTTCATCAGTTCTTTGTCGATGACAGCCCGATCGGACTGCCCGAGTTTGAGATTTTCACGGGTCTGTTCGTCGATTGAGCCGAGAACTCGCATTTCAGCGAGCGGGGCGTTGCACTTGCTGCAGTAATCGCGGTCAGCAGGGTTCTCGGTGCCGCAGTCGAGGCATTTGTTGAGTGGC
>CAZMWO010000254.1:0-5471 GCA_964569565.1 uncultured bacterium
AGGCGTGAAGGAATACTGGCTTGTAGATCCCAACAACCGGACTGTGATGGTTTACAAGCTGGTAAATGGCATTTATCAAAAGCTTGAAGGCTATTACGATCACGAAACAGTTACCTGCGGTTTGTTTCCTGAGCTTTCGATTGATCTGAAAACAGTTTTTCCGTCGCACCCGGAAGGCTATGTAGTTAGAGAATACACCGGCATAAGAACCGAAGTGATCAAGAAACAATCTGCGACCGGAAAGAAGGCTGCCAGCAAGAACAAGCCTGTCGGCAAGAAAAAGCAATAACGCTGAGTAACTTGCAAAATTCAGGTTTCATCTTTTCGTCATTCTGATTTTTTGAGCGCCGGTGTGCGTGTTTTTCTTAAACGACCAGCCTCAAAATAGACGTAGCCACAAACTGGAGGCGACGAAGAAAATTAGAGCTGATCAGTCTGATCTGGATTCGCCTGTTCTGGATTGGCTTCAACAGCTGCTTTTTCAAGTTTACGCTGGCGTTTCTCTTCTTTCTTTTTAGCCTTTTCTAATTCTTTCTTTCTTTTTTCATACGAATAATTTGGTTTTGCCATGTTCAATCCTTTACGTCATTTTACCTGTCCATTAGAACACAGATAGAATCATGGTTCAACCCTGGCACCGGCGCAAAAACTATCGCAAATGAGCAAGAAGCGCCTGCAGTCAAGATCTTAGAACATGAATTTCCGCAAAAAAACTTTTCAGGCGATCATTTTGCCGTTAGAACTTCCACGGCTTCCCGCCGGAATATTCTATTACCAGCTGAAAATCACTGAAAGCCGGTTCGTTTGGCGCGAAGGCTCTTTGCTAACCATATTTGCAAAGAGAGTCCTGAGGTCGAAAAGATAATTGTTGTACTGATACCCGAGTGCCCGGCAGGCGTAGACAAACCCCTCTTTTTCAAAGAGCTGAAATACCCTGTTCAGCGCATGTCAAAGACCGAACCGACTTCAAGCATATGCGACCAGTCAGCGCGAAAGCTTGCCTTGAAGGCATCTGTTCCCGGCTGTATCTTCTTTAACTGTTCAAGTGGTATCGGCGAATGCGCGATATAATCAGTGATTTTTACCAGAAGAAGACCTGACAGGAAGACCTTTTCAGCATCCTGCGGCATCGGAAGATCACGGTAATTGCCGAACACCAGCGGAACTACCGGCATTTCATAAATTCTGACTGCACAGACTTCGCCGGATTTGTCTGAACAACGCCGAAAGTCGGCAAAGTATCGTTTTTCAGCTGAGGCATGGAGCAGATGCAAAGACTTCTCATACAATCGGCTCAGTGCTGCGTGAAACTCAATGACACCCTGCGCGCTTGCATGGGCCTGATCAGCCTCATTTCCCTTACGGGAAATATTATCTGGAGAGACATAAATTGAAGAAAATGGCACATTTGCGTCGAATTCCCACTGTTTCGGGATTTCCGGAGCGACAAAAGGCTGCTGTTCACTGAAAACCCGGTTCGCAGGTTCAATCGAGGCATATTTTACGAAAATGTTCGAAGGATTTTTTACGAGCTGATACAACCGCCTGCCACCAGGCAGACCATGCAGCAGAAAAGCATCGAATATCATTTGTGATGAACGGACCGAATTCAGCTGTGCCGGCCACTTATACAGTTTGAGATACAGTTTGAGAGAAGCGGCGTCATTGCGTACAGGCAAAGGAAAGCCGAGTTCAAGGATATTCTTGTACACAATATTGTCGATATCTGGCGCAAATGCCGGAATATTGTTCAGCCATGGCTTCATGACAGATCTGGTTGCCAGGGATGCGCCGGAAACTGCTTTGTTTTCAGCGGGAAGGTAAACCAGATGATATTTCAGTGTATTGTCAATTTTCCACCCGGCACCTTCTGCCCGTGCGGCAAACTGAAACAACAAAGCTGCCATCACAAAAAAACCAGCTACTCGCTTCATATACTACTCCAATCACTTCATTTGACGGCTTTAAACCAGCTGTCACTCCACTAATTACACAATCCCGACTCAAGATGCAACACTATTCATCATGTATCTGGCCTTTATTCGACTGCATCAGCTTCAAGTGTCACCATCCACTGCCAGATGTTTTATTTAATTCGCCAGGCTTTCAACCATGCTTCATGCCAATCAGGCTATAGTTGTCTGAACTACTGGTCAAGTCGGCGATTATGCTCCGATCATTTCGGCGAATGCGAATGTTACAACTCTGTTACATCGTTGCCGCGAATCCGTCACCTGGACGAGGTAAAAAGTAAACAGAAGCAAATTACTGACAAAATATTGCCGGAATGAGCCGCTGTTTACAAACCCATCACGAACTTGGCGATGATAACCAGTACAACGGCTGCGATGAAAAAGAGGAGCTTTTGTTTGACTTCGTTCGGAACCTGATTGTTGTCTTCTGACATGGTCGTAGCCTTTCGCGCACAAAGCGCCGAATGAGCGCACACAAAAAGTGTACCCATTCGCCCACATGCGGATCACACTTTTGCAAAAAGCAAAAAGCCGCCGATCCGCGTGATGCGAATGGCGGCCCGACCATTCAGTCAACCCTTCGGAAACTACTCCGAACCCTTCGTGTATAATGATAACAATTTACGTATCAATTTGCAAGAAAATTTACTTCTCTATCAGGCACGCCTATGCAGATCGATAATATTTGAGAATCATACGACTTGCCAGAACGTTGATCTTGTTCAAATCAGCGGGAAAACATCGCGAACTTTATATAAAAGCACATTGATTTGTGTTAAAGACCAAAGCATGGCGCTGGTTTTCTGGTTATCACAAAACTTGACCAGGCAGTTCGCAGCATTGTATTGTAATTGTATATTTGCAGAACCCAGGGGAACAATCTTTATGAAAAAACTTGTGCTGCTTTTTACGACAATATGTCTTGTCAGCTTTTCTCTTCCAGTATTTGCCGCGTTCAGCATAAACGCTTTTGACGCATGCATGGAAGAATTCGTCAAGCACTTGAATGTGCTTGAAAATACGGACTCAGGCGGCATGTCTGGTGATGAAGCGAGAGCCGGGCTTGCCAGAGCCGAAAAGAAGCTGCAAAATCTGGTCAATGGCCTCAGCAATCCCCGCGAAATCTCTAAGGCACGCAAAGCTGCGAATGCCTGGATCAAAAGAGGCGGCGAAGAGGCGACTCCCCTGTTAAAAGCCGGAAACACTGCTGCTGAATTGATTCGCGCGCAGGAAAAAAAGCTTGCGTCTTCAGACTCATTCAAGGCTTACGCAACGGCTGACAATACTGCTGTAAACAAAGCTGATGCCTACTGGCCGATGCTTCATCAGCAGGAAATCGACAAAGCGGTTGCGCAGTGCCGCGAGATCATCGCTCCTTTCAGCTCTGAAGCGGGCTTCCCTGACATTCTGCCAGAAGAACTTCGCGGCAAAGACTGGGCAACGATACGCCGAAAGGTTGCCGAAAACTGTTTCAAATGCTCAAGAATAATGCTTGAACTGATAGAAAAGTGTAAGTTCCCAATCAAATTGCGGCTGGGAGCCATGTATTTTCGCAAGCGCTTCGTCATGGGCACTTCGATTTACCCGAATAAAACCGAAAGCGACAAGATACACGAATTTCAGTGCCGCAGCTTTGCCGATGAATGCACACTCGGCTTGAACGAAATGAGATACTGGAAGACAGCCGAACCTGTCTGGACAGGCGACATTGTCTGGGTGAAAAACGCCAACGAGGGTCTTGCCAGGGTCAAAGAAGTGCTGCCGGTATTTCCGGCTGAGATTGAAGCTGCTCAGGCCAGAGCATTCTGGCGACAGGCTGCAGACAAAGCCATCAAGGCAGGCAACGAAGCCGGTATGACCGCCAGTCGAGTCGGTGATGTCATCAATTTCCCGTCATGGCGTTTGAAGTATGCAGTGAAATATTTCAAGGCAGCCTGCAAAGCCGCTGTTTCCGGGAACTGGCATTCACGCGAAACTGACCCCGAATACTGGAAACAGGCCGTCATCAAGCTGAAAAAAGCCATCGAGCCGCTGAGCGCAGAAATCGATGAACTGCTGAGTTCTCTGCCGAAGTAATCATCGCCACAACTCAAATCACATGGCAATCTGCGTTCAGCCTTGAAGGGCAATGAACTGCTTCAGAATGGCCTGAGACGCAGGCTGCCTGGTGTGACCTCGACGTTGGTCGAGATGATGCGGTAACTTCCCGAAACCGGCACCAGTTCAAATATAACGCGTACCGAACCTTTTTCGTAAAGCACGCGGTAAGAAACCTGATAAATCGACTCGCCTTCTTTTTCGAAAAACGGCGCCGAGTCACGTACGAACTCTTTACCGGTCACCTTGCCGTTTTTGGCAAGGAGTTCCTGGTGAAATTTCATCACTTCTTCGAAGGGAAACTGCTTCTGGTAGTCGGCGGTCGTGAACTGGTCGTAGGCACTGCGAAATTCGCCGGTCGCCTGTAGCGCAAGATAGGGCTCGAGCACCTCTTTGCACAGTTTATCGACGCGCGGGCCAACTACTTTTATCCGCATCACGACAGCAGCAATGACTGCTGCAACCAGCAGAACACCGACACGAATCCCCAGTAATGGTTTCAGTTTATCCATGTTATAATACTCTCCTGTAGCCTTATAACGCTATAGTTCACCACTCTGCATGTTCGATAAAACTGATACTAATCAACGTCAATGGCTTGTAGACTCGTTTCTCAAAATCAAAACTGATATCCCTTACCGAAACATCAAGTGAAACCCGGCCATCATCTTCACTGATGTACTCCCAGAAAAAAGAGCCGCCCTTAAGGATCTTACCATCAGCCGATTTCGCCCGGGTGCCCAGACATGACTCCACCCACTTACCATCGTAGATCATTGTTTCATGCTCATACTGCTGCTCGAAATCACTGCCTTCGTAATATTCAAGACTGTATTGCACTGGCGATGTAACACCATTCACACAGTCGGCAAAATCATAAAGCGAGTCTTCACTCTTAACAGGCTTTAAACTGGCGATATACCATTCGCATACCTGATCTGGAGAAGCGGTGGTAACGAACACCCTTAGCTCCTTGCTCTGCAAATCCTCGATTTCTTTGCTGGTCTCATCAAAGAGCTTCTGCTCTTCGGCCAGCAGAGCACTGTCAATCGTTGCGCCAGGGAAAATGCCGATAGCGTCAATGCTGAGCGGAGCCTGCGCGCAGACGGCAGCTGCCGATAACATTACCAGAAAAAAACAGACAGCCAACACAGATACTGCTCTCATTGCGGTTATCCTTTTACATCAGCCATGCAATTATTATATACAAAAGCTTTCGCTTTATTCTTATAGATTACCCCTAAAAGAGCTTATTGCAAACTTTCAGTTTTCTTCGATATCGACTGAAACGTAGTCGCCTTCGTGCAGGTCGCGGTTCTTGAACTTCTCGCATGGCACGTAAATCTCGAGAAAGGCCTCGGGGTCTTCGGGGTGGCGGATAACCACAACGACGATACCAGC
>CAZMWO010000255.1:0-5459 GCA_964569565.1 uncultured bacterium
ATCTCTAACGGCTGAAGCCGTAAGAGCTGCCTAACCCTGTCGAGAGCACGGGTAACAGTGCGTAGCTTGTTGCTAGCAATCTACGCAATATAGGCAATTCCACCAAAGGCTGAATCTTTACAGAGTGGTTTCGGCTTTTCTTGACATTGACTGAGGGCAAACCTATAATGTCTTGCTGATGAGCAGTTCATTCTTGAAAAAAGGTGTACATGAACCCGATCGAAATTGAAAACGTTCTCTTCCAGGACGGCAGCGTTTCGCTTTCCAAGGCGGCGATGTTGTGCAGTATGATCGACAACGATTTTGACGAAGACCTCGTCAAGATGCTGGCCGGACACGGCGTGCGCGCTGTGATTACGCGCGCCGGCGGCAGTGGCGACAACCTTAAAAGCAAGATTTTGCGCAATACCTTCGGTGCCGCCGAAAACAGCGGGCTGATCGCCATCAATATGAAGAACCGCCATGTCATCATGCATCTCGTCGATGGCATACTCTCTTCGTTCGACAGCCCGCTCATGGATGTCGCCGGCGGTGGCCTCAAAATCGGCCTGGTAGCGCGCGACAGCGATATTGCCATGGGCATCTTCGGCAACCTCGGCCTGCCCGGTCTTGACATCGACTACGAAATTTCGGCCAGCCGCATTCTCTACCACTGCCTCGAGGATTAACAAATGATCGGAATTGTCGTTATTACACATGGGGCGCTTTCTGAGCAGCTGCTGGCGACGGCATCGCTGATCATGGGTGCTCCCGAAAACGTGCACGCAATTACCTTCACCTCGCGCGATTCCCTCGATGACCTGCGCAAAAACGCAGGCAAGGCGATCGAGCCGTATCTCGAAGACGGCTGCCTCGTTCTCACCGATATAATGGGTGGCAGCGCCACCAATATCTGCGTCGAGTTCATGAAGAACGAAAAAGTCGAGGTCATCACCGGCGCCAATCTGCCGATGCTGCTCGACGCCATCGGCCGGCGTGAAGTCGCCGAGATCAAAGAACTTGCCCGCAAAGTGCAGGAAAGCGGCTGCAAAAGCATAATCAATCTCAAAGAATTTTTCGAAAAAAGAGCAGCAAAAAAAGCATGACGAAACCCGCCGCATTTTTACGCATCGACGACCGTCTGATTCACGGCCAGGTCATTGTAGGCTGGCTGCCTGAAGTCAGGCCCGATCGCCTGCTGGTGATCAACGACAAGATCAGCGAAGACATCATGCGCCAGGAACTCATGGCGCTGAGCGTTCCACCTGAAATCGAGCTCAAATTCTTTTCGACCGGCGAAATCGCCGCCGAAGAGGTTTCTGAACAATCTTTCATTCTCGTGGCTTCGCCGCGCGACGCCTGGGAATGCCTGCAGAAAGGCATCACGCCGCATCGCTTCAACGTCGGCGGCATGCATTCACGCGACGACAAAGAGGAGATCTTCGAAGCCCTGCACGTCGACAACGAAGATCGCCGTTATTTCAACATGATCCTGGACATGGGCTTAGCGCCGGTGTTCCAGCCGACACCCCAGAACGAACCACTGCCGTTAGGTGATATACTGTAAAGCGAGGATAAAACATGGCTTCCATTCTGTTTTCCAAGGTAGTTAAGACTTACGAAGGCGCCAAAGAGGCGACTGTTAAGGGAATCGACCTCAAGATCGAAGATCGCGAGTTCGTCGTGCTGGTCGGCCCGTCCGGTTGCGGCAAAAGCACGAGTCTGCGCATGGTCGCCGGCCTCGAAGACATCACCGACGGCGAAATCAGAATCGGTGACGTTGTGGTCAACAATCTGCCGCCGAAAGACCGCGATATCGCCATGGTCTTCCAGAACTACGCGCTTTATCCGCACATGAACGTGCGTGATAATCTGTCGTTCGGTCTCAAGCTGCGCAAGTTCCCGATGGAAGAAATCAACCGCCGCGTCGAAGAAGCCGCCGACATTCTCGGTCTGCGCGAATACCTCGAACGTCTGCCCAAGCAGCTTTCCGGTGGTCAGCGCCAGCGCGTCGCCCTCGGCCGCGCTATCGTGCGTGAACCCAAAGTCTTTCTCATGGACGAACCGCTCTCCAACCTCGATGCCAAGCTGCGTGTGCAGATGCGCGCCGAGATCAAGAAGCTGCATCAGCGTCTTAGAACCACATTCGTCTACGTAACCCACGATCAGGTCGAAGCCATGACTATGGCCGACCGCATCGTTCTGCTGCACGAAGGCATCATTCAGCAATACGACGTGCCCGGCGTCATCTACGACCGCCCGGCCAACGTGTTCGTCGCGACTTTCATCGGTTCGCCGCCGATGAACATCCTCAAGGTCAAGCGCACCGACAAAGGCCTCGAACTGCCATTCAAAGACGACAAGGGCAACGCCCACCCCTGGCAGATAAAGCTCGACGAGCACTTCGTCAGCGATTTCGAAGACAACATGTTCCTCGGTATCCGCCCTGAGCACATCACCCTCGAAAACCCCGAAAACCTGCCAACCCTGCAGCTGCCGTGCCGCGTCGATCTGATCGAGCCGATGGGCGCCGAAACCTACCTCTACCTCGTTGGCAACGGGCACAGCATCAACGCCCGCGTCGAACCGTCGGTCAAGGTCGAAGTCGGTCAGCAGGTCACCGCGCACGTTCCGGTGAAATGCTTCCACCTCTTCAAGCAGTCAGACACCACGAGAATCAAGCGCAAGAACGACTGACACCCGCGCGGCATGCCGCATAGCGATCGACTGAATGAAGGAGGGAGCTCATGCCCTCCTTTTCCGATTTTATGAAGACAGGCCAGAATAAGGGAATAAGAAGCGCGTGGCCGCTCGCTATCAGCGGGCTGCTGCTGTCTCTATGCCTGATTGCCGGCTGCTGCAACAGTAGCGGCCAGGCTGGCGGCGGCAGTGGCGGCCGCATTCACCTCGAATTCTGGAACACCATGGAAGGGGCGGAAGCCCGGATAATGCCAGATCTGCTGCGCGATTTCATGGTCGCCAACCCTGATATCGAAGTCAACGAAGTCAGCGTCGATTTTTACAAGGCGCGTGAAAAGTTCATTCAGGGCGTCAGTGAAGGCGCCGGGCCCGATGTCATGCGCGCCGACCGCTTCTGGTTGCAGGAATTCGTAGCAAAGCAGCTGGTGCGCGAACTCGGCGAGGCGCAGATCAAAGACGAACTCGCCGACATGGTGCCGATCGCACGCAGCGTTATTACGCATAACGAAAAATACTGGGCGATACCAATCTCGGTAGACTGTCTCGGCCTGTTCTATAACAAAAAGCACCTGGCTGAAAAGGGTGTCAGCATTCCGACGAATTTCGATGAATTTGCCGCCGCTGCTGAGAAGCTCACCGATTCGAACCTTGGCCGTTACGGCTTTTTCATCTACCCGAACGGCTGGTATTTCGAGCCGTTTCTTTTCGGCTTTGGCGGCCAGTATTTCGCACCCGACGGCAGTCTGGCGATAAATTCAGACGAAACCCGCAAGGCCATGCAGTTTCTGCAGCATCTCAAAGATGGCCTCAAAGCAGTACCGCCGGTCAGCCTGCGCGCCAACGCCTACCAGACCATGATGCACAGTTTCGGCAGCGGCCAGGTCAGCATGATGTTTTCAGGCCCCTGGGCGATCAGAACCGTTCTGGCCGGCTCGGCGTTCAAAGATGACACCGCCAACCTCGGTATTGCCGAGTTGCCTGAAGGCCCGCATGGTTCTTATTCGCCGACCGGCTGCCAGACGCTGGTGATCAACAAAAACAGCCGTTCATCGGAAGCGGCCCTGCGCTTCGTGAAGTATATGTACAGCATCGAAGTGCAGAAGCAGCTGTCGATGGTAAATTTTGGCCTGCCGGCGCGCCGCGCCGTGTTTGCCCTGCCAGAACTGAAGCGTGATCCCTATCTGCAGACCTTCATCAGGCAGCTGCAGATGAGCCGCAAGATCATCAGCAGCCCGCGTCGCGGCGAGATTTATGCGCCGCTCGGCGACAAGCTCAAGGCTGTGCTGAACGGTGATATCACGCCGGAATACGCTCTCAACGACTTTGTCACCGAATGGAACAACCGCCGCTGAACTGGAGACGCCGATGCCCGAACATCTCACTGCCTCGCTGCTGATAGCACTTATCGGCGGCATCGTCGATCTCGATTCGACGGCGACCTGGCAGTTCATGATTTCGCAGCCGATCGTGGCCGCGCCGCTGACCGGGCTGTTTCTCGGCAACATGTTCGGCGAAGCGGCGGCCGGCCTCAAACTCGGCCTGATGGTCGGCACCATTCTACAGCTGATCTGGATCGAACAGCTGCCGCTCGGCATGAACGTGCCGCCTGACGCGGCACTCGCCTCGGTTCTGTCGGTCGCCCTCGGCTTCATCGCCGGGCATGGCTACGAAAGCTACTCTGAACGCGAAGTCTGCTACACCATCGCGCTGCTGCTCGCCGTCGCACTTGGCCTGCTCGGGCGCAGCCTCGATATGTTCGTGCGCCGCCTCAACACCGGCATCGATGCATGGGTCAGCCAGAAGGTCGAAAACAACCAGCTCTGGGCAATCGCTTTCGGGCACACCATGGGCGGTGTTTTTACCTTCACCAAGGCCTTTCTTTTCTGCTTTCTCGTGGTCTGGCTCGGTGTCGAGCCGCTGCGCTACTTCACCAGCACACTCAGCTTCAAACACGCCAGCGGCTTTATCGTGGTGCAGGGCCTGCTGCCGGCCGTTGGTTTTTCGGTACTGGCCAGCATGTGCATCAAAGACCGCCGCGAAATGCGCCTGTTCATCGGCGCCATCATTGCTTTTACACTGCTGCCGGCCAAAATCTGGCTGGGAATCGGCGCCGCGCTGCTGGTGCTCTACCGCTACGGCTGGAGGAGCGCAGCAAAATGAGAAATCTGCCACGCTTCATGCTCGCCAAAATCGCCTTTCGCAGCTTCTTTCTGCAGTCATCCTGGAACTACCGCGGCATGATGAACATGGGCTTCCTTTACGCGATCAGCCCGGCGCTCGATCGTCTGCACGCTCCCGGGCCGGCACGCGAAGCCGCTTATCTGCGGCATCTCGAATATTTCAATACTAACCCCTATTTTGCCTCGATCGTCATGGGCGTCACGCTGGCGCTCGAAGAGCGCTTAAGCCGAGGCGAAATCACCGAAGACATCATTCACGACACCAAAGAAGGCCTGATGACCGCCTGCGCGGCGATCGGCGACGGCCTCTTCTGGGACAGCTGGCGCCCCTTCGTAGCGGCGGCGGCGCTGGCGTTCGCCTTCGGCAACTACCTGCTGACACCACTGATCTTTCTCGCGCTCTACAACCTGCCGCACCTGTATTTCAGGTTCTTCGGCATCTTCTGGGGTTATCGCGAAGGCACACACATCATCAGGTCGCTGCGTCAGTTCCAGTTTCCGCAGATCCGGCAGAGTCTGCGTTATGGCACGCTGGTACTGCTGGCTTACCTGGTTCCGAACCACGTCAACCTGCATACGCCCTTCCTGCTTACCAATCTG
>CAZMWO010000256.1:0-5458 GCA_964569565.1 uncultured bacterium
CGACAAGTTGCTGCGCAAGGTTAACCGCAACGCACTGATCACCCTGAAGCTTTCGAATAACGAATCCAAAATCGTTATTGTCAGAGATCATCAGAAACACCCGATCAGTCATGAATACGTTCACCTCGATCTGCAGGCTGTCGATATGAAGCATCCGATCAGAGTCGACGTTGATCTTGAATTTATCGGAACTCCCATTGGTAAAAAGACCGGCGGCGTTTTCACCAGCATGTGCAAACAGGTCAAGATTGAATGTCTGCCCAGCAAGATTCCCGATGTCATTCAGCTCAATATCGACAATCTCGATGCCGGCCAGTCTCTGCACGTATCAGACATCAAAACTGGCGATTTCAAGATCGTTACCAGCCCCAAAATTGCACTCTGTCAGATTTCACAGATCAAAGATGAAACTCCAGAAGGCACTACCGCCACTGCTACCACCGAAACTGCTGCTGCTCCAGCTGCTGCTGCTGCCGCTCCGGCTGCTGCTGCCGCTCCGGCTGCAAAAAAGGCCAAGTAATTTTGGTAAAATCAGACAAGCTATAGCTTCTCAGGCCAATTTAATCCGCAAAACAATGGATTACTTTGGCCTTTTTAACATTTCGCCGATAATTGACCATATATAAGATTAAATATCAGGAGTCGTTTGATGAATAGTTTTGAAGTCGGTTCTCCCATCGTACACCCGATTCACGGTGCAGGTATTCTAAAGCAGATCGATAAAAGACAGGTGAGAGGCAGGCTTTTAAGCTATTACGTCATAGACTTTCCTTACAGCGATCTCGGCTCGGTCATGGTTCCGATCGAAATGGCTGAAAAAGTAGGTCTGCGCACGATCAACAACAATAACAGCATCGATGAAATCTTCAACTCCCTCAGTGAAAGCTTCTCTGAAGAAGAAGAAGAAGAAAGCAAAAGCTTTCATCAGCGCTATCGCGACTATCTCGAAAAGATTCAGAGCGGCGATCTCGTACAGGTTGCCCGGGTATACCGCCTGCTCTGCCGCCGCAGCATGGTAAAGCCTCTCGGCACCAAAGACAAGGCGCTGTTCGAGACTGCCCGCCAGCTGCTGATTTCAGAAATCGTATTTTCCAAGGATGTTGTAGACTCCGAAGCCGGAGCCATGCTTGACGAAGCCATGGAAGACATGATCTTCTAACCCGATTACCTGATTTATCAGAGCTGCCGGCATCAACCGGCAGCTTTTTTATTTGCAGGATTTCATGGTTGAAAAATATCGGTTAAAATAGAAGTACAAAATAGTGAGGGTAAACCATGCTCAAATACCTACTGCCAGCAATTTTGTTTTTTACAGCAGTGCTGTTGCCGCTCTCGACCGCCATCGCCTGCGATCCTGAACCTGGCCCCCAGCATTTTCCAGCCATTGAAGTTCCACCGACACGTATCCAGGCCGGTTACTTTGCCGTTTACAACAGCCTGAACGGGCTGCCGTGCAACAACATCAGAAGCCTGCTGATTCAGGCTCCAGAAGAAGGGGGCGAACTGGTCATTGCCGGCACTCAGGAAGCCGGTCTGATGGTGTTTGACGGCGAAAGCTGGTATAAATCAGGTGGCAGCCGATTTGAGGCATTGAATGTCACCGTGAACAGCATGGTCAGAATAAACAATGACAGCTTTCTTGCCGGCACCAGCAATGGCATATTCAAGTGCCTGATCGAAAACAATAAAATAACCGCCTCGACCATGAACTCCGGGTCTGACACGAACCTCAACGTTCTTGCTATCAGCAAGGTCGCCGGCGAGGACGATGCCTTTTATATCGCCTGCGACCGCACCGCTGGCAAACTGCAGGGCAACAGTTTCATACCGTTCAGTATTCCGGCTTACATCAGCCCTACAGGCTTCGCTTCGATAATTGGTTGTGAACTTGGCAATTTTACCGGCTGTCATGGCGGACTTCTACAGATCAATGCAAATGCATTGTCTGAAATACCACAGGTCGAAAACACCATTGGCTGGGTAACCGACTTTGCCACTGCCGAAAAGCGTCTGTTCATCGCTTCGGCAAACGGTCTATTCATGACTTCCGACATGACGAAGTACGTAAATCTGCTGCCCGGAATCTGGTGCAGCCGGGCCGCCTTCACCGCTTTTCCTCCCGACCTGGGAGCAGAGAGCAACTCTGCCGGTCAGGCTGCCAAGCACGGACTTTCTGAACTGGTAGATAACAGCGATGCCTTTGCCGGCCTGCGCGAAGAGTACACGAGACTGCAACAGGATTACGCCGAATACACCCAACGTTACGCCGGGCAAATCGAGGCGCCTCAGGCAGCTGTATCCGAAATGTACAGGCGTTTTTTCGCGTTCGAGAACAGAATGTCAGAGACAGTAGCTCATCTGAACGCCTCGGGACAATCCGACATGTATACCAATGCCAACGGTGTAATTACCAATACAGTCAAATCACCGCTGGTAAAAGGTCTTTGGGTTGGCACTCAGAACAGCGGACTGGTGCTGTTTGCCGAGAATGGCGAGCGCTATCACCTGACGCGCGAAAATTCCAAACTGCCAAGTGACTGTATAACAGCAATTGCTGCACAGGACAACGGCGAAGCCTGGTTCGGCACCGATACCGGCGGCATCATGCGCTACACCAGGCGCCGGATGAGCGGCAAGGGCAAACTCACAAAGTTGCAGGGCTGTGAACCTACAAGAATCAGGGTAATGGCAGATATTCTCTACATAGGCACAAAGTCGCAGGGCATGCATCTCTACCAGATCAGCCCACTCAAAAGCCTCGGCCAGTTCTCTGCCGAAAGCGTAGAAGGTTTTCACAGAATGGTGACTGATTTTGCCCTCGATAAAGACGGCAATCTCTGGGTGACCGGCGACAGGGGCGTCTGGAAATGGGACGGCAAAGCCTGGCGCCCGATCGAATTTCACCGTGCACAGTCACAAATGGCAGGACGCACGGCAAACAGGATTCATATCGACGGCAGCAACCGTATTTTCGTGGCATTTGCAGCAACCGGTAAGGTATACGAGCAGATTTTCATTTATGATGGCAGCAAACTGGTCGGAACGACACCCGAAACCATCGCAGAAATTCTTGCATCGCATGATAAAGAAAGATACCTGCAGATAAAGCAGCACAACCTTGACGGCGGGTATATGCGCAGCTTCGATTTCGGCAACGCAACCCAGTCGTTACAAAACTTCGAAAAAGACGATTCAGCCAAAGTTACAGCGCTTCTCAACACTGAGCATTATCTGCTGATTGGCATGGAGAACGGTTTACAGAAAATGTTTGACGGAGAAAGCTTCAAGCTGCTTTCTGAGAAAGGCACGGGCAAGATCGGCGCGATATTGAACCTGTTTCGAATGCCTACCGGCAGAATCCTCATTCAGGGTGACGAAGGAGTAAGCGAATTTGACGGTCAGCATTACCGGCTCATCGAATCTGCCGCCAGCGGCGCGGGCTTCAAGGTTAACGATATCTGTCTCGACCAGATGAATCCTGAAACCTACCGAATCGCCTTTTCCAGCATGGACGGTGGAGGCTATGCACTATATCAAAACGGATTCTGGGAGAAATACCACACTAAACAACCGGTTACTTCTATCGCTCAGTCTGACTTTGTAATTTTTATGGCCATGCCGGACGGTGTATATTACCTGCCCGAGTAAATAATTTTTCGGTTCATAAAAAGTCAGGATTATGCCGACTCTTATTTAAGAGAATCCTGATAATGAACAACAGATTTCTTCTTATAACATTTCTACTGTTTGTCGCCTTCTTTGCTGGTTCAGAAGCCTACATGGCCAGCCGGGAAGATGACCGCCTGATGCACAGCCCGATTGCACCGATGAGTGGACGCAAAGCAGAGGCCAACTTCTATTCGATGCTTAACAATTCAGGCCGCGAATATCGAGGCTGGATCAGAGACGGCCGCAACTATCTTGCCCGGCGTGAATTTGAGCAGGCAATCTGGGCATTCAGAAAAGCGATCAAACTGCAGCCGGCAGCTGAAGAAGCACGATTTCTGCTGGCATGGACTTATGAAAAGCGTGGATTGGAAGGACTCCCCGGCGACAGCACCGACTGGGATGCACTTGCGATAAAGGAATACACAGCAGCCATCGAGCTCGCCGACCACCTGCCGGCAAGATACAATCTGGCACTGCTGCACAGAAGGCATGACAGATTCAGCGAGGCAAGGCGCCATCTAGAACACATTGTGATGATCGACACCCGCTCCGGTCTGGCCAGACGCGCCAAAACCGAGCTTTCGGCGCTGTTTGCCCAGGATATGCGACCGCGCAGTATTTCAACTACCTTCAGAGACAGCAGCAATGAATAGACGTCGACTGCTTAAATCTGGTTTTCTGACTGCCGCTGTCTGCCTGGCGGGCTTATCGCTCAGCGACCTGCGAATCTCGGCAAGTAACGAAAGCGTTGAAACCAGAATCTACCGGAATGTTGTAATGGCCGCTGAGAAGGGCCGCATCAGTGAGGCAAAGGAAGACATTCAGCGCGTGCTTAAACTTAATCCCGGCCACATCGGCGCTCTTTTCCACGCCGGACTCTATTCTTACGAGGCTGGAAACTTCGAAAATGCCGAAAAGTTCTTCAAAAGAGTCGAAAACAACACAGAATTCGGTTCCAGAGCAAGAAGATATCTCGGCGACATGCGAATGGCAAGATATCGCAAAAAATTTAAAGAATCTCTCGAAATCTATATAACCGGCGAATCTTATGAACCGGCATTGAAGCTTTGCGAAGATGCCCTGGTTGAGATGCCCGACAATGACGAAATTTTGTTCACCGCGGCATATTCGGCCACCATGCTGAACCGTCAGGCAAAGGCCGAACACTACGCCGACAGATTCACCAAGAAATCGGCTGACAAGGCCTTATCTGCCGAACTAAGCGCATTTGTCGCGGCATGGTTCTCTTACGAATCCGACCCGGAAACCGCCCTCGAAAAGTTTCTCTCGATCAGCAGCCGGCAAATTGTCACTGCCCCGGTCAGAAAGCGAATCAAGGATCTAATACTCAAACTGCGCCTTTCCGATAAATTTGAAGAATTCATCAGGCGCGAAATGAAGTTGCCCGGGGCTGATGTAAACAGTCTCGAACGCGAACTGATAAGCTTTCTTATCGATCAGAAACAATATGAAAAGGCGCTGAAACTGGTTAACAGCAGGCCGATAGATTCACTTGACGACAACCTGATATATATCAGAATTCTCAGCGAAACCGCTGAGGAAAAGAAGGCATTTACTGCGGCGCGGCACCTGCTTTCGGTCTACCCGAACGAACTTCGCATCTATGATGCCTGGATCAATGTCTGGCTCAAGGCTTTTGCACGCCTCAAGGCAATACCGGCCGGACGTGATGACGGTGGCAAAGACATCAGCGAAATGGCCGATGAAATAGTTGCCAGGCTGAAACCCGGCCATCTGGTGACCATGAATCCTGAACTGCTGTTGAACA
>CAZMWO010000257.1:0-1411 GCA_964569565.1 uncultured bacterium
TGGCGTTTTTGAGAAATTCGAGGCCTTCCGGGCTCAGGCTAAGCCCGAAAGCCGAAATGATGGCGTAGCTTCCCTGCGTAGAGGCAGTTTGCAGGCGCTCCTTGAAATACGAGAAATTGGCGAAGCCGGTGAGCGTGAAATGAGTTTCGTCGCCCTCGGTGCTCTGGCCCAGCTCTTTAAACAGAAGATAGTCGCGTGAAACGTTGGTGAAGCCACGGTCTGCTATTGGCATGAAGCCGTTGCTGCGGCCGGAAAGATCGGCGTTGTTTCTGGCTGTGGCAATGCATGGCCCGATAGCGCTGAAGTCTGAGCGTGACCGGCTGCCGATGTGTCCGATAATAACCTTGCCGTTGGTAATCCCGGTTTTCAGAAAAACTTCTTCAAGCCCGAGCTGAGCCTGGCGGTAGTTGAACAGGTTGATGTTGTTGCGGGCAGACAGGGCAGCGTAGCCGGCCCGCAGGGCAGACGGCCATTTGTCGCTCTTTGTGGTCGGAAAAATAGCGGTCATGAAGCCGTCGCCAAAACGATCGACGATGCCGCCAGCTTCGGCAATGATTTCGGCGGTCTGCTCGAAGAAGCTGTTGAGGGTATCAACTGCCTCAGAGGGTGAGTTGCGTTCGATGAACAGATTGAACCTGTTCAATTCAAGATGCAGAACGATCGCTTCTAAGGTTTTGCCGCTGAAATGGCGGTCGGCCAGTTCAGGGTCTTCTTCGAGAATCTTTTTGGTGATATGGTTGTTGGTGGTTTCACGGGTGCTCAATATCGATGAAAGGCGATTGAACGACAGGGCCAGAGCGCCGAACTCATCGCTGCTGCCGATCATGGCCCTCTGCTTGTAGTCGCCGCGGCTGATCGATTCGACCGAATTAAGCAGAGCGTTAAGGGGTGCCAGTAGAGTCGCTGAGATGCCATAGGCAATCAGAATGCCGATTATTATAAGAATTATGCCAAGGGTCAGGTTGTAGAACAGCAGGCTGCGGATGCTTTCGTATTCATCCTGTATGGTGAAGCCCGCTCTGATCATGCCATGGCGTTTCCCACCGATTATTATCGGCACCGAAATATCATAAACCGGGCGCAGCTTACTGGCGGCGCGTCGGATCGACAGAGTCGATGAGAAGAGTGCGCTGCGCGACCAGCCGTCGCTGAAATATTTTCCTTGCAGACCTGGCTGGGTGCTCGAGATGATGCGCCCAAGGTTATCGAGAATCAGGCAATATTCTACTTTTTCGTGTTTGGTGAACTCGCTGAGAGCGTAATCTATGCCCTGAAAATTGCCACGCACTATGTCTTCACCCATGGCGAGCGCAATCATGCGGCCAAACATCTGACCGGTCTCTTCAGCCCGCTTCAGGCTGGTGCGCTTTATCTGTATGGTGACCAGATAAACCGATACCAGCATTATGAA
>CAZMWO010000257.1:1421-5422 GCA_964569565.1 uncultured bacterium
AGGTTATCAGCAGAGTGAAGACAATAGCTATCTTATGTCGGAAACCTATGCTGAAAGATTTTGCTCTGGCAGTGCTTTCATTGGCCATTCAGATACTCCCGCACCAGCATCGAGTAGGTTTGTTCGTCGGGTTTTCTGGTTTTAAACATGCCTGAGAACATTTCAGATTCATTGATTTGATCAGACAGTTTCATGAAGTTTCCGACTATGATCTGTTCGTATGGACTGCGTATTTTCGCTGAAGTCAGATAAACGCCACCCGGCATTTCGTGGCTCTCATGGATGATGCGCATTTTTTCGCGCACTTCCTCAGGCTGTTCAAGAAAAAAATTGCTTGAGCTGACAATGCAGTCATACTGCTCGTTCAAGAGCCCGAGAATTGAATCACTGTAATTTTCAGAATAGAATTCCTGGCTGAAATACGTGCTGTGGTCTATCTCTGCAAGTCTTAGTTCGCGCAAAGGAATCAGATGTCCGGTCAGTGAATCATTGCTGCGGTAGGCGATGCGGTAGCCAGAAATGTCGGCGAGCGAACGCGCCTTGTCAGTGGCTCTGACCACAAAGAGAGTGCGCTTGGGCGGATCACTGTAACGCTCGAGGATGGCTGTTATCTTTTTCTTGTCGCGCAGCGTGAGGTAGCCCATTATCGAAACGCTGCCGAAGTCGACGAGTCTCCTTTCGACCTTGTCGGCTATTTCATATTCGCTGGTTGAAACGTCGATTTTGGCGACTTTGCCGGTTCTGGCAACGATCTCGTCCAACTTTGGCTGCATGACTTCGATAAATTTTACCAGGTCGCCGCGTGGTATGGTGAATGAAAAGATGATTTCTTCGCGATGGTCAGGGTCGCTGGCCGGATTGTAGGGCGGCTGGTCTGAGATGCCGGCAAAGACATCAGGCAGACTTGAACTGTTGCCGGTGTATTCGACGAAATTTTTCCACAAGATGCCACCAGTTCCGATGATGCTTGCCAGAAGAATAAAGGCTACACCAACAAAAATCGAGGTTTTGTCTGAAGCTGATTTGCTAGTCATCTGTTTGCCGACCCTGCCTGTATTACTGCAAATTTACCATAAATCAATCCAGATTGAACATAAAAAATGCGATTCGTCGGCAATTGAAACTTTTGTGATAATTTCGCGTAATAATAAACACTCGCCCGAATTTCTGTTATGATTAAAAAAGGTACCGTTCGCGGTCGAGCCAAATATCAACCGGGAGACGACAGCATGTTCACGCTGAACCGAAGGGGAGTAATCGGTTTCATGCTTACCATGGCAGTGGGAATAGCGCTTGGCGCGGCCGCACTGGTAGTCAGCAACGAAATCGCCCGTAATGACAAGGAAAAGCGGCCCTTTGCCGCAGTAAGGGAACCCAGTTCCCCTGCCAGCGTTGAAAAGGCATTCGAACAATACCAGATAGCCTATCGTGAATACCAGCAGGCCGCCGGCCTTGGCCGCCCGGATATGGCAAAATACGTTGAAAAATTACGTGAAGCAAAACGACATCTCGAAATCGAGATTTTCCGGAATACCCCAGGCGTTTCTGAAATGGATATGGATGCCTTCGAAGAAGCACGTAATGCTTCGGCAGCTGCGGTTCCCAGCGCCCCGGTGTTTTCAGATGCACCGTCACCCTTTGGTGAAACTGCTGTTGCCATCGGCGCTCCCGGCAGTCAGGCTTCGTCGGGCACAACGACTGGTTCGGCGCAGGCTCCAGCCGCAGTTAAGACTACAGTTGCCGCTCAGTCGGCAACTTCTGCATCATCTGCCTCATCAGACAGCATTACCGGCATGGATTACTACCGCGTAAAATCAGGCGATTCGCTTTCCGGAATCTGCGAAAAATACTACGGTAACGCCGGTATGTGGCAGCATATCATCAAGTATCAGGCCAGCAGCATTGCTGCAACGCCAAATCTGATTTTTCCCGGTCAGCTTATTGCATTGCCGCGCGGACTGAATACGCCGACAACAATGCCTGCTGTCTCGCAGACTTCGGCCACTTCAACGACTTCTCAGACATCAACAGCGTCTTCAGACAGTTCCGGGGTGGCGCCCTCGAACGGCAATGAATCCTGGCAGGAAACCTTTCAACAGGACTACCTGATCTCAGATCATGCCCTGACCAACAGTGGAACAATGACTGTCGCTCAGATCCAGAAGTTTCTCGAATCGAAGAATTCTGTGCTGGCAAAGCCCTATCGCGGGTCTTCGCCGGCGCAGATGATATACGACGCTGCCAGAAAATACAGTATCAATCCGCAGGTTATTCTTACCAGGCTGCAATGTGAGCAGGGGCTGATTTCAAAGTCTACTGCCACCGAGCACAAGCTTGACTGGGCTCTTGGTGTCGGCTGTTACGATTCCGGCAACTGGAACCAGAAGTTCAAAGGTTTCGATAAGCAGGTCGAATACGCGGCGCATACCTATCGGCGCTGGTATGATGACGCAAAGGCAAAACTCGACCGCGGCGAAAAGATTGTAATGACCATAGACGGTAAAAAGGTGCAGGTTAAAAACGCGGCGAGTTACTCGTTTTACAAGTATTGCCCGCATTTTCAGGGCAACAAGCTGTTTTACGATGTCTGGCGCGGTTACCGCAGCAGGTTTTAGTGCGCTCAGTCTTCTTCTGCAGGTTGTGGCGGCTGATATCCGCTGTCGCGTGAGTGCCTGAAAAAGGCGTCGACTTTTTCAGCATCTTCAAGAAGTCTGGCTGTATTGCCTGAACTCAACAACGCCATCGTCAGACCATCGGCTGTACCGAATTTTACCAGGCTTTCGCCGCCGATTGCGAGCAGCTGGTTTTCGGCAAACTCGCCAATATCTTGATAGATGAGCAGTTTGCAGATCCTTTTGTCGGGTTTTCTGCCCGGTGGTGCTGAAATACCTGCTATGCCGGCGGCGTTGCACCAGTCCGGGTGATATTCCGGTCGGTTCAGGCCTGCGTTAAGCGATATCAGCATCGGTCTGCCGCCATGCAGGGCAAATGAAAAACGTATCGGTATGTCTTTTATACTGGCCAGATCCTTGAATCTGGCGGTTATTGCATGTATCTGATCGATCAGTGCCTCTGGTGGCCTGATTGGAAAAACCCGCCAGCTGTGACGCATACGCATGGACTTTTCGAGGCCAAATTGAGC
This sequence comes from uncultured bacterium, assembly GCA_964569565.1. Taxonomy (GTDB): domain Bacteria; phylum Muiribacteriota; class Ozemobacteria; order Ozemobacterales; family Ozemobacteraceae; genus Rifleibacterium. The sequence goes on from CAZMWO010000257.1 coordinate 4,564, forward strand.
GATGAGGCGAGGCAGCCCCGAGATATAGGTAACTTCGAGCCGGCTTTTGGCAATGATATATTCTTCGAGCAGCACAGGGCCATCGAGCGAGCCTGTTATCGATTCAAAAAATTCCGGCAGTTCACGAAAGGCTTTGAGAACATAGCAGTGGTCGCAGTCGCTGCCGTTGACCGCTGACTTGATGGCAAGCGGAAAGCGGTTGCGCTTGACTGCCCAGGCTGCGAGTTCATCGAACTGCTTTCCGGCGACATGCTGAGGTTGCTCGATCTGGTTGTCTTTGCAGAACTCGCGCAGTCTTACGCGATTTGACAGCAGCTGATAAAGCTCTGAGCGCTTTAAAGATTCGGGCACTCTCAGGCTGTATGCGGGGGCGTCGGCGTAAAAGCCTTCGGCAATGTGTGACCAGTCGGCAATGGTTTCGATGGGGCTGTGCTTTTCTTCAGACATCGCAGTACATATCGGCTGAAAAACCTCGATCATGTACCCGTTTTAGTCGCGCATCTGTTCTTCGAGTTCTCTTAGTCTGGCGAGAGCTACGCGATTGTCTGGTTCACGGTTCACAGTTCTCTGAAGTCTGTCCATTTCTGTGCGGCTGTAGCGGATCAGGCGGCGCAGAACGTCGAGGTCACGGGAAATGGTGCGGTCGTCGTTCGGCAGCTGGTTGGCGCGTTCCCAGTCGTTGAATGCCTTGCGCAGTTTGTTTTTTTCGTAAAAAATCTGGCCGCTCAGCTTGAATATGCTGTAGTTGCTGGGATCGTAGATTCTTGCCCGCTCCAGACGGCGCAGCGCTTCTTCGTAGCTGCCATGATAGTAGTCAGTGGTGGCTGATTCAACGTATTCGCGGGCGCGACTCTCATTG
>CAZMWO010000258.1:0-5411 GCA_964569565.1 uncultured bacterium
AAACATAACTGAAACAGGCTTTAACCATGAAAAATACTGCTAAATACTACTTTCATAACCTTTTACTTGCATCAGCTGCCTGTATCTGCCTGACAGCCTGCCCGATGCTGTCTGCCCAGGAGATTCTGCCGGTTCCGGTAAAACCGCGCGCCGACAAGGCGGCACCGGCCGCGCCGGCAACTGTCGATCCCGGCAGTCTTGGCTCGCTTGCGCTGGTGAACGAAGGCGCCCGACTGCTGGCCGCCGGAGAAACCGGCGAAGCCGAAGTTCTTCTCGGCCGCGCCGTTGTCGAAAATCCGCAATCGCCAGAAGCCATGTACAATTTCGGGCTGGCACTCGGCTTTAACAGCAAGTTTGCCGAAGCGATCAACGCCCAGCTCAAAGCGATCGAGCTCAAAGCGCAGTTCCCCGAGGCATATCTGGCCCTCGGCAACATGTATCTGGCTCTCGACGAAAACGAGCAGGCCCTGAGCGCTTTTGAACAGGCTCACACGCTGGCGCACAACGAGCATGTCAGACGCTCATCACTTTTCAACAAGGGCACCGTGCTCAGCAAGCTCGGGCGGTTTCTCGAAGCTGAGATGGCGCTGAGCGAGTGTCTCGCGGTCGATCCGACCGATACCGCACCGGCTTTTGCGCTGGCCAACCTGCACATGCGTCAGGGCAACTACGAAATGGCGCTGGGCTGGCTCGATTCAGTGAGCGAAGATTACCTGCTGGAAACCAGTTTTCTGCGCTGCCGTCTGCAGCTTAAACTGAAAGATCGTGAAGCGGCCAGCAAAGCATTTGGCGAAGCTGGTAAAGTGCTCAAAGAATCTAAAAATCTAGATGAGGAGCACCGCGTCGAACTGACCCGCGCCCTCGAAGAAATGGCCAAAGAGCTGAGCGAACTGAAGTAGAAGCCATTGCAAAACCTCAGTCTATACAAAAGCTCAATGAAAATTACTCAAAACGATGAGATTGCTTCGTCGCTATGCTTCTCGCAATGACCGGTTTAAGCGAAGTTTTCAATATCATTTTATATAGTATATCTGTCATCGCCATCAAATAACCCATGCTGGAGCGGCCCAGTTTTTCGCATCGACAGGAATTATATCATTTGTCATGCAAATGACAATGCCGCTGCCAATATTAACTTTCATCTGTTCGAGTTCTCCAGATTTTTCAGGTTCCAGTACCGGGTTGAGAACATTGAAATTTTTGATGGCAGTTTTGCCCGGCGACGCCGTTTTCTTAATCTCAATCGGATATAGAGTCCCATTCTGATAAATCAGCAGATCTATCTCTCTTTTATCGCGATCTCGATAATAAAAGAGAGGCGGCTCCAATCCGGCATTCAAAAAGCTCTTGTAGATTTCAGAGAACACGTAGCTTTCAAAAAATGCTCCCGACATCGCGCCTTTTTCGAGGGTCTCAGCGCTGTTCCATTTGAGAAGATACGCACATAAGCCTGTATCGAGAAAGTGCATCTGCGGCTGCTTGATTACCCTCTTTAAAACATTGTTATGATAAGGCTGCACCATGGCGACGATATGAGATGAGACTAATATGGAGAGCCACTTTTTTGCCGTAGGTGCGCTAATTCCTGCTTCCTTGGCTATCTCATCGTAAACAACCGGTCTTGAAGTTCTGGCAGCAACGATTGTCATGAAATTATAAAACGACATCTCATCTGCAACTTGCGTTAAATCCTTGATATCACGTTGCAGGTAGGTGTTCATGTATGACTGATAATACGTATTCAGGCTGATCTCAGGATTTGCATACAATGCAGGCATAGAGCCTTTGAATATTCTGTCGTAAATATCATTCAACCCGGCCCTGGGAACCTGCTTCATGCGCTGCAGCAAGTTATCAGGCTCTGTCGAAAAAGGAACTGAGGGGAAAGCATTGATCTCACTTGTCGAGAGACCAAGCAAATTGACAATGCCCACACGTCCGGCAAGCGATTCACTCACGTTTTTCATCAATTGAAACATCTGTGAACCGGTAAGCCAGAAGTCGCCGTTCCGCTTAGAACGATCGACAGCCATTTTAATGTGAGGTAACAATTCTGTGGCATATTGAATTTCATCAATAAGAACCGGTGGCTTATACCTGAGCAGAAACAAGGCTGGATCATGCTTTGCGAGATAACGTATATCCGGGTCATCCAATGTGACGTATTGTCGGCCCTTCTCTGCCATTTTTTGAAGAAGCGTCGTTTTCCCGACCTGCCTTGGGCCAGTGACCAGCAAAACAGGAAAGGTTTTTGATACTTTTTCTACGGCGCCTTCTATGGCGCGTTTGATATACATTTTCGATCACCTCCAGTTTGCGACATCGGGTTAATTACGTCAAACCTAAACTGTGAGTTTAGTATAGCCGAAAAAATGATCTTGCGTCAAATGATGCTGCATAAATAAAATGGTTCAGACAGGTTGAAAAACGTGCTATTAAGACGCACAGAGCCGTTTTAGATAGCGGCTTCGCGCTTTTTCTGTTGCGGGGAAAGGGCGATCGGGCAGGGGGCGGATTGCCGCCGGTTCGTCGCAGTTCGCGCATATCGCCCAGGGCATTGGCCGTTGCAGGATTTCGATTTTAGCGGCGGCGGCCTGGTCGAGCGAGAGTCGTCTGAGATCGGCAACAGCAGTGGCGCCGGTGAGATCATGACAACAGGCGAGCAGAATGCCCTGCCAGGTAATGAACGAGTGCGTCGCGAACAGGCCGCAGCTGGTTATGCGGCGCGGTTCTGTCGTTGTCTGCCCGTGCAGATTGCCGCCGCGGGAGTGACATTGTTGTATTCTCACCAACAGTCCCTGCTGTTGCCAGAAAGCGAGGGTTTCTGCCGGTTCGGCCGAGTCATCAGCGGTGTGCACGGCAATTATGCTGATGCCACGCGATGAACCGCGCGCGGCGACCAGCCGGTTCAATGATCCGAGAGAGCTGGCAAGGTTTTCGCCCGGGTATATTCTGGCAAAGTGCCCGGAATCGATACTGGGCAACGAAACTTCGATAAACGCCGGCTTAAACTCGTAGATTTTTGCAATATTGGCTTCGCTAAGAGCTGGCGCCTGGATGGTCAAACCGTATTTGACGCCGCTGGCATGGCAGATAGCGCAGATCTCTGACCATTGCGGGTGCAGCAGAGGATTGCCCATACCACAGAAAGTCACACGTGAGCCGATTGCGGCGAGCTGGCGCATGATGCTCTGCAGCAGTTGCGTGTCGATAAAACCGGCCGGCCGTGTCAGCTTTTCGCGCGGGCAGAAACGGCAGTTCTGCTCGCAGACATTGGTCAGCTCGATATCTACCGTAAAGAACGGCCATCTCTTATCCATCAGCCGTGCACCGACCTTACCGCTTCGAGCCAGGCGTAGCCGTGCTTTTTGTCGGGCTCCAGGTAGTGGCCTTCCGTCCATTCGTTCCAGGATGAAATCATGATGGTCGGCTCGACAAAGCGTGAATGCTCGACAGCAAAGCTCTTTGCCATCCTCAGAAATTCTGTAAATTTTTCAGGGCTGCAGCCTCCCAGCACCGGCGACCATGGGTATCTGCCGGGCTTTTCCTTGCCGTAATCGGCCGCACGCGGGCTGGCATCCCAGCCGGGCGTGACCGCGGGAACATAGGGCAGGCCGGTTTCGGGCTGATAATCATGCCATCTGGCAGCCTTCGCCCGCGCACATTCGCTGAAATCCTGATGATATGGGCCGCTCCAGTCAGGCAGAAAAACGTAATGGGTAACGCTGTCGAAACCGATCTGCCTGAGCAGCGGCCAATGTTCGGGAATCGGATCTATTGCTACGAGGTGAAGCTTTAAAGAGAGTTCAGCTAGGTATGAGCGGGCCTCAAATATCGCTTTTGTCGCTGCTTCCGGGCCAAGCTGCCGAATGAAAAATGCGGTATCGAATATGCTGAGGTAGCAGGCATCGTTAACCCGGTAATAATCAGGCTGACCAAAATATCTTCCGGCAATGGAACTGACATATTCAAGAAAATCGGCCGGGTCGGTGTAGACCAGACGCGACGGGTCGATCAGGCGGGCGGCCGCGTCTTTTACCGGCATGACCTTGCGCGGCATGCGGTTTGCCCACATCAGCGCAAACCTTGTTTTGCCGCGACTTGCTGCCAGCATGAAACCTCGGTCGAGCGCGCCTTCAAGCAGTCGTTTGCCGCGTGACCAGTAGTTGGCGAAGACAAAAAAATCGATGCCGTAAGCCTGTGCCGCCTGCAGCTTTTTATCAAAAACCTGTGGATCAGCTTCGTTTTCGTAACCCCATAATGGCACCTTTGGCTGGTCGTGGCCGTCGAAATGCGGAACGCAATTCTTGAGCAGATCCCATTCGCTCCAGCCTTTCGGAAAGGCCGAATCGCGAACCGGGCAGGGGTGCCAGCCCGGGTAATAGTAGGCGCCAACAGATATTCTCGTCACGGGCGCAGAACTTTTTCGAGAATATCGAGGCCGCGCTCGAGCAGACCGAGGTTCGCCTGGGTGCCCATGTGGCCGATACGCATGACCTTGCCGGCAAGCTTGCCATAGCTGCCGGCGATGGCGAGGCCGCTCATGCGGCAGGCCTGCTGCAGGTGTTTCCAACCATATTGTTCGGGAACTTTGAGGGCGGTCACGGTTGGCGCTTTAACGGCCTCTGATGCAGCATAAACTTCGAGTCCCATCTGCTGGCAACGATCGAGACAGTAATTCATTGCTGCAGTATGCCGCTGGTAGACTTTTTCGAGACCTTCGTCGAGAATCAGGCCGGCCGCGGTGTTCAGCCCGGCGATGCCATGCCAGTACATGGTATTGGGAAAATAAAACTCGGCCTGAGCATTGCGAAATGGCTTAAAGGCATCGTAACCGACGTAGTTTACGCGGTCGATGATTTCCCAGGCGGCTTCGCTGATGCCGACAAAGGTCATGCTCGGCGGCGCCGACAGGCATTTCTGGCTGCCGTTGAGACAGAGATCGATGAGGTTGCGATCGGCTTCGACCGGGCAACCACCGGCGCTGGCCACGGTATCGACGCAGAACAGCGGCACGGAGTGTTCCTTTTTGATGCGGGCAATTTCGCCAAGCGGGTTGAGCGTGCCCGAAGGCGTTTCGCAGTGAACGGCGGTGATCATCAGTGGTTTGAATTCGGCCACGAGTTTTTCGAGTTCTTCACTGGCGGTAAAAGTCTGGTCGTAGGGCAGGGCGAGGCGCTTGACCTCGGCGCCGATCATTTCGGCCATGTCGGCGATGCCATAGCCAAAAACGCCGGAGCAGACAGCGACAACGCGGTCGCCCGGTTTGAGGCAGCTCTTGAGTGCGCCCCAGAGGCCGAGCATGCCTTCGCCGGTCTGGATAATGACCGAATTTCTGGTGCCCAGAATAGTCTGCAGCCGTTTTTCGGTCTGGTTGTACAGTTCGATAAAACTTTCGTCGAGATCGGGCG
>CAZMWO010000259.1:0-5375 GCA_964569565.1 uncultured bacterium
ATGCCGATGATGGTGAGCGGAATCGCCGACATTACCAGCAGCGGCATGACGAAGTTGTTCATCTGCACCGCCAGCAGCAGGTAGATGCCGATCAGCGCAATACCAAAGGCGATGCCGAGATCTCGGAACACGCGCACGGTGATTTCCCATTCGCCTTCGCCGGCCCATTCAGCGGTAATCCCTGCAGGCAGCGGGTTTTTCTGCAGGCGCATGTGCATGTCGAAAATGATCTCGGCTGGCGGGCGGCCGACGCATTCGGCGGTGACGAAGACGACCGGGCGCAGATTCTTGTGTTGAATGATCTGTTCTTCTTTTTCGACCTTGAATTCGCCGAGTTCGCCGAGAGCTACGAGCTTGCCAGAACGGTCGCGCAACCCGATTTCGCTGAGTCGCTGCAGGTCGTTACGTGCGGCGAGCGGCAGTCTTATTCTGATGAGCACGGGCTCGCGTTCGTTGGCGACATGGCCGATGCCGACAATGTTGCCTCTGACTGCCTGTGTCAACGCCTGCTGGATCGATATGGCTGACAGACCGTGCATGGCTGCCTTCTGCACATCGGGGACAAAAACGATGCGGTTGTGTTCGCTCTCGTTCATATTGTCGATCTGGGTAATGTGAACGCTATCTTCTTCCTTGAGCTGCTTCTGCAGGAACTCGGCTCCGGCGAGAATTTCGTCGTAACTGCGGTCTTCGTCGCCGTAGACTTCGACGGTGAGTGTCGAGAAAACCGGCGGGCCGGGCGGAATTTCGACTATGCTGACGACAGCGCCGTATTTGTCGGCAATGGCGGTAAGGTCGTTGCGCAGCCGAAGTGCGATGGCATGGCTCTGTTGTATGCGCCTGTCCTTGCCGGCCAGATTGATGCGAATATCGGCATTGCCGGTGTTGCGGCGCAGGTTGTAATGGCGCACCAGGCCGTTAAAATCTATCGGTGCCGGAATGCCTGCATAGGACTGTATGCTTTCGACTTCGTTGACGCGGGCGAGGTATTTTTCGAATTCGCGGACGGCACGGTCGGTCTGTTCGAGAGATGAGCCTTCCGGCATATCGACGATCAGCTGCAGCTCGTCCTTATTATCGAATGGCAGCATCTTGAGCGGCACTTTCCGGAAAGCCATCAGCAGAAGCGAGCCGCCGAGCAGCGCAAGGATTACTATCATCAGCAGTATCGCGTTGCGGCGCTTCAGGAATGGCGCAATCAGCCAGCGGTTGAAGCGTCTGACCCATTGCGGCACGCCATCGCTCTGTTCCCCGCCCTGGCTCTTGATATCCTTTAACAGCTTGTAACCGATCCATGGAACGAAGGTCAGCGCGCAGAGTGTCGAGAAGGAAACGGTAAGCGGCACGTTGATTGCCATCGGGCCCATATATGGCCCCATCATGCCGGTGATGAAGAACATCGGCGTGAACGACACGATGATGGCGAGTGTCGACATGATGACCGGCACGATTACTTCCATGACTGCGGTGACGGTTGCTTTTTCGGGTGTTTCTTTGCCCATCTGCAGATGGCGCTGAATGTTGTCGACGTTGGTGATCGGGTCATCGACGACGAGGCCGAGGCTGAGAATCAGCGCGAACAGGGTCACGCGGTTGATTGTGAAACCGGCGACCAGATTGATGAACAGAGCCAGGGCGAAGCTGACCGGCACTGACAGGCCTACGACAAATGCCTCGCGCCAGCCCATGGTGAACGCCAGCAGGCCGACAACGGTGAGAATCGCGAACAACATGCTCGAAAGCAGTTCGTTAACTTTGGCGTTGGCGGTTTCGCCGTAGTTGCGGCTGACGATCATGTCTACTTCGGGCGGAATTACTTTGCCCTTGAGTTTTTCGGCTGCAGCGATGATTTCGCGGGCAACAGTCACCGCGTTGGTTCCCTTTTTCTTGCTGAATGAAATGGTCACGGCCGGGTGGCGCTCGCCGGTTTCGGTATGCTGCGAAGCATCGCCCCAGGTTGAATGGTGATACCACTCCGGTTCATTTACGGTGTCGAGAACACTGGCGACGTCTTCGATATATACGGCGCGGCCTTCGCTCGATCTGATCGGTATGCGTGCGATTTCGGCCACCGACCTGATCGAGTTGCCGGCGAGAATGCGCAGGCTGTTGTCGCCCTCGATGATACGCCCGCTGTCGGCTACGAGGTTGTTACCGGCAATCGCCATAAAGATGTCGGCGAAGCAGATTCCGAGAGCCTGCATGCGGGTCTGATCCGCTTCGATTCTAAATTCGCGGCGATAGCCGCCGTGAATTTCCGATCTGAATACGTTGCGCACGCCGGCAAGGCGGGCTTCGGCTTCTTCGGCTATGCGTCGCAGTTCAGACGGGCTGGTTTCGGGTGATGTCAGCGTGAGTGTGACTATCGGCACGTCGTCGATTTCGACCGGTTTGACTACCCAGTTTTGCACGCCGGGCGGCACTATATCTTTATTGCCGTCGATCTTGTCGCGGATTTTGACCATGGCGCGGTCGCGGTCCTGGCCGACGTAGAAGCGTACTGTCACCATCGACTGATCGCGGCGGCTCATCGAGTAAACGTGCTCGACGCCATCGATCTGCCACATCAGTTTTTCGAGCGGGCGCGTGACCAGCTCTTCCACTTCCCGCGGCGAATGTCCGGGAAAGTTGACATAGATATCGACCATCGGCACGACGATCTGTGGCTCTTCTTCGCGTGGCGTCATGAAAATCGCCATACTGCCGGCGATAACGGCGAACACGATCAGAAGAATCGACAGCGGCCCGGTCAGAAATGCTCTGACGATGCCGGCGATAAAGCCCTGGGGTTCGTTGGCTGTATCATTGCTCATATCTTGTTTAAGCCCTCGCTATTTAAGACTACGAATTTTGTATCATAAAATAATACCGATTTCAACAAGGCAGGTTCGTTGCGTTAAAACTGATTTTGCCGTGAGTGATCTTACCGCAATTTCAGTTGCAATAAAACCTGGTGAGTCGATGAGCATGCTGACGGTCGCAGATTAGGCCGTCTGGAAGCGACTTTGTGGCCATATACTGTTCAATCTTTCGTCGGTTTGGATAACCGGAAGTGGTTCGATGTATCTTGAATTTATGCATGTTATCGAATGACGATTCGGGCAGTCGAGAGTTTTCTGCGGTCGGCAGATCGCTGAATTGAAGCTGGTCAGAAGAAAATTTTTTATCTGCTGTAAAATTTTTTTATTTTAGCTATTACGCCGGCGATGCGGGTAGCCGATAATAGTTCAAGAAGTTTAATGATCAACTCAGGGTTGTGTAACCGGCAGCTTTTCGTTATACTTCTGCAATGCTGAAGTCCTGACGCGATAAAAAATCATACCTGCAGCATTGCGATCTGACAAAGTTAATAAGGTTTTTCAAACCAATATTTTTTGATTCCAGGAGGAATTATGGCGATTTCCAAGTCCAAGACCAAGGTTGACGAAACCAAGAAAAAGGCTGTTGCAGCCAAGGCCGCTCCGGCCAAGAAAGCCGCAGTTAAAAAGGCCCCGGCCAAGAAAGTTGCTGCCAAACCGGTAGTAAAAAAGGCTGCTCCTGCCAAGAAAGCCGCAGTAAAAAAGGCTCCCGCCAAAAAAGCTGCTGCCGCCAAGGTCGTCAAGAAAGCCGCTCCGGCCAAAAAAGCTGCTGTTAAAAAAGCTGCTCCGGCCAAGAAAGCTGCCGTCAAGAAAGCCGCTCCGGCCAAAAAGGCTGCCGTAAAGAAAGCCCCCGCCAAGAAAGCAGTTGTCAAAAAAGCAGCCGTAAAGAAAGCCGCACCGGCCAAAAAAGCCGCTGTTAAAAAGGCTCCGGCCAAAAAAGCCGCAGCTAAGCCGGCTGTAAAGAAGACTGCCGTCAAGAAAGCCGCACCGGCCAAAAAGGCTGTAGCTGCTCCCGCCAAGAAGATCATCAAGATCGGCATCAAGTAGTCGCACGGAGTAGCAATACTCTCGCTGCATCGCCCTGCCGGGCATCTGCCGGCGGGGCGATGTGCTTTTCGGGCAGACGTGCCATTTTCAGGTTCTGCGCCGGCATAACTCGATGTGAAAAATTATCTGACAAAGGTTAGAATAGGTTGCATCTATTGTATGGAGAAGTCACATGATGCCTCGCCAGGTAGTTGAGTCGTTCTGGAAAAGCATGCGGACAAACGATTTTTACGCAGCCGGTCGCTGGCTGGCCGATGATTTTGAATGTCACTGGCCACAATCTTCAGAGGTTATCTGCGGCCGTGATAACTTTGCTGAGATCAACAGCAGATACCCTGCAAAAGGGCAGTGGCAGTTCGATCTGGTGAGCATCGTCTGCGACGGCGACACAGTGGTAACAGATGTTAAAGTCACTGATGGTGATGTCAGAGCTCGTGTCATCACTTTTCATGTTGTCGGGAACGGCCTGATCAAGAGGCAGACCGAGTTCTGGCCCGATCCTTTCGAACCGCCCGCCTGGCGCCGGCAGTGGGTGAAATTGCCAGCTGACCGTGAAGTTGCCGCGCAGTTTCCTGAATTTGCCGAGTTGTGCGCGAAGGCGCGGTCGGTTGTCAACCCGCGAAAGTTGACTGAATTCGCTGAAGCCGGAGGTGTTGGTGCCGCGCTTTTGACTGCCGCTGGCAATATCTATACCGGCGTATGTATAGATACGGCTTCTTCCATGGGTTTTTGCGCCGAACATGCTGCGGCTGCTGCTATGCTCACCGCTGGCGAGAGTCGGGTGGTCAGAATGGTTGCCGTCGACTGGGATGGAGTTGTAATGCCCCCGTGCGGACGTTGTCGCGAACTGATAAGTCAGCTGCATTCTGCCAACTCTGGTGCCGAAGTGCTGGTTAGAGATGGCTTCGCAGTAAAACTGGCTGATCTGCTTCCGCACGACTGGAAAAGTGGTCGGAGTTGATTCCTTTTGTTGTCATTCGAGTGGCAGCAGCGTTATTTCTTGCTTTAGCGCGTATTTTGGACTATACTGTGAGTAGTGGTTGTTTATGCAATCATCGAACCGGGGGCGACCTGGTTTCGACGGGGAGTGTGAGCTGCCACCTGCCATTCGAGGTTGATCGAAGGGCCTCGTTATAAAATCGATCAAACATTAACTGCCAACGAAGAACTGGCACTCGCAGCCTAATTTCGCTGCGACGGTTCCCCGGCTGATTCTGCCGGTAAGCACTGGGAGAACCGACATCAAAACCGGCTGGGCTTAACACCGGGCCACTGGGGTAGTAAGCCGAGAATTTCCAGACGGATCGGATGAGTAGAGACCCGCCTGTGGGTTACGAAAGTCTTAAACAAATAAACGCAGGATATAATGGTAGACGGTGTCTGTGAACCTTTTCGGACGCGGGTTCGATTCCCGCCGCCTCCACAGTTTGAAAACTCGTCCGCTTTGCGAAAAAGCGGGCGAGTTTCCCA
>CAZMWO010000260.1:0-5363 GCA_964569565.1 uncultured bacterium
GAGCTGGCCTTTGCCTTCGGCAAACCGCTTCGCTCACAAGCTTACGAAAAAGCAATCCCGTCTTCAGGCCTTGCAACCGCTGACTAAGCTTTATATATACAGAATGCTTAAAGAAAGATATTTATGCAAAAGGTGATTTATCTAGGCTGCTTTTTTGTCTCGGGATTTGCTGCGCTTCTTTATCAGGTCGTCTGGGTCAGGCAGCTCGAAATCCTGCTGGGCAGTTCGACCCTGTCGGCAACGGCAGTCGTGGCCAGTTTTATGGGTGGTATGGCGATTGGCGCTGCACTCGCTTCGCGGCTGATTAACCGTATCCAGAGGCCGGCGGCCGCTTTTGCTGGAGTTCAGCTGCTGCTGGGCGTTTTTGCCGTGGCTTTTCCAACTCTGGTTGAACTGGCCGGGCCAGTTATCGCCTTTTTCTACAATAATGCCACCTCGTCATATTCGCTGGCGGTTTTTGCTGTAGCCTTTCTTATTCTACTTATCCCGACCAGCCTTATGGGAAGCACTTTCTCGCTGATGATAAAAATTCTGCAGCCATTCGATTGCAGCGAAAAGACTGTCGCCAATGCCTATGCCCTCAACACGCTCGGAGCTGCAACCGGTGTGCTGGCAACCGGGTTTTATCTAATGGGCAGCTTTGGTCTGCGTGCAACATCGCTGACCGGCGTCACGCTCAATCTAGTGCTTGCCGTTTCTTTTCTGCTGCTCGGCAGGTTATCAGCGCCTGCAGGCGTAATGGAAGCTCAGAATCTGTCGAGTAGTGAACAGCTGTCTGATAACCCGGCGGCAAAATCTGTAGATTTCGCCCAACCGCAAGTCGAATCGGGCAGCCTTGCTGCGATCGAAAACCCCGGTTACTGGCGCTTTTACCTGGCGACTTTTCTTATGGGCTTTGCCGGAATGGCCTACGAGATACTTGTATTCAGGCACTCGATGTACTTTTTGCCTTATGTTTACAACAATATCTACCTGTTTCCGGCGGTTGTTTTTGCTTTCTGCCTCTGGATCGGAGTCGGCAGCTATGTCGCCGGCAGGCTGACGACAGAACGGCAGCAGAAGCTTTTGCCGGCAGCTTTGTTTTTGCAGGGTCTTTACATCATATTCAGCTCGCATCTTTTTTTGCAATTTGACTTTCTCAACACACTTTTCTTTGACAACCATGTCTGGAACCTGTTTGTAAAAGCATGCATTCTGCTCTTGCCGCCGGCATTTCTGTCGGGTTTCTGTTTCCCGGTACTCTGCCGTTACGTCATGGCCAGTCTGCCAGTTAAAGCTGCTTCATTCTTCTATTCATGCAATACTGTGGGCTCGGTTCTCGGCCCGTTTGCCGCGACTTTTCTGCTGATTCCGATGCTTGGTATTCAGCGATCATTTATTCTCATCGGAGCTTTGCCGATTTTTATAATTCTGGTTGCTTTTAAAACGGTAGCTGGCAGGCTCTCTGTTTCTTTTGTCGCAGTCATTCTCGTAATGCTGATGATAAAAGCCGATCCGGGATATATACCGGAAGAAGGGCATCAACTGCTGGTCTATCAGGAAAACCGCGATGCGACCGCCGTGGTAACATGTAACCGGCGTGGCGAGATGAGTCTTTATATAAACGATCACGAGGCGGCTGGTACCGATTACACGCATTTCCGTAATCAGATCATGATGTCGCTGGTGCCTCTGGCGTTGCATCCTGATCCACAGCAGATACTGGTCATCTGCCTCGGCACTGGTGTTACCGCCGGAACAAGCCTGAGAGATCCGAGGGTCCAGAGGGTTACGACGGTAGAGATTTCGCCTTCGGTCAAACAGCTGCTGCCGATGTTCTACCCTTGGAACGGCCTTGCCAGTTTCGCTGCAAACCCCGACAGATTCAATCTGGTCATCGATGACGGCCGATCTTTTGTGACCAGTTCCGATCGCAAATTCGATATAATCACCAGCGAGCCGTTACACCCGAAGCGCGCGGGAACAGTGAATCTCTATTCTTACGAGTATTACCAGCACTGCCGGAAACGGCTGAATGATGGTGGTATCGTTGCCCAGTGGCTGCCATATCACGCGATGACCCTCGATGAATTCAGGGCGATCATTGCGACTTTCGCAGCATCATTCAAGCATTCATTGCTCTGGATAGGTGAGCAGGGCGTGCTGGTCGGCTCAGACAGCCCGCTGCAACCAAATGATAAGGCAATTGCAGAATTGCTCGAAAAGCCCGGGATAGTCGAAACCATCAAGAAAGGCGGTTACAATACCGAGTTGTTTCTCGCCGGTTTCTGGATGAACGAAGCCGGCATGCAGGCCTATGTCGGCAATAATATCCGCATTCTCAGCGACGATCTGCCCTGGATCGAATACAGCCTCGACGGCAGCAGTCATGATGTTTTCTCACCAATGATCACACATCGCCAGTCGCCGCAGACCCTGTTTGCCAGTCTCGAAAAATATGGCGATATCATCGAAGCAGCGGTCAACGAAAACATAGACTTCCTTTATTACCGCATTCATCAGCTTGCCGGCGATGAAAAAGCCGCGGTCGAGTCTGCCGCGCGCATGATGCGCTCACGTTATCAGTCAGCCCACTTTTTCAAGATGTTCGAAATCATCAAGCTCGATTCTGCCGATCAACCTCAGACAGATTGAACCACTTAACGAAACAAAAAAACCGCCGGTTCACCCGGCGGTTTTTGATTGCTTGAAAAGCTGAATTATTGGGTCTTTTCGCCACACTCGGGGCAGAATTTTACTCCACCGGGAATCGAGGCGTTGCATTTGGGGCAGCTGGCGCTCTGTGGTTTGCCGCACTCGGGGCAGAATTTGGCGCCCTGCTTGATCTGCGCTCCACAATGAACGCAGGGGGCCTGGCCAGCAGTGTTGGGCTTGCCACACTCAGGGCAGAACTTGGCGTTCTGGGCCATACTGGCGTTACATGAACCGCAGTTAACGGTCGCTGCTGCTGCCTGCTGTGGCTGCTGCATGCCCATTCCACCCATCATACCCATGCCGGCTCCGAGACCCATACCGGCACCCATGCCGACGCCCATTCCTGCCATGCCGTTCGGATTGGCAGCAGCAGTGTTCATGGCGTTGAGGCGCTCGATGGTGGCGTAAGCGTTGAGGCCCTGATTATTGATGTTGCCCATGGCGTTGATAGCGTGTGCATCAGCCATTTTGTCAGAGATTTTGTCGATGCGCTCCTGGGTCTTTTCGTCGAAATCGGTGTTTTCGATTCTGAAGTCGGACATTTCGAAACCGAGCGGCAAAAATTCGGGGGCGACCAGCTCGCTGAGCTGTTTAGATAGTTCCATGCGCTTGCTGTCGACTTCGGCATAGCTGAAACCGCTTTTTGCAAGAACGTTGGTAAGAGGCTCCATGATGCGGTCGACGATGACGTTTTTGATTGCGCTGATCGGGTAAACTTCGGCATTGCTGACGAATTCGGTAAAGAATTTGCGCGGGTCGGTGATGTTGAATGAGAAGTTGCCGAAGGCGCGCAGCCCGACCGGAAACTTGTAAACCGGGTCAGTGTACTTGACCGGCGCTTTAGTGCCCCATTTCTGGTTCAGGAAGGTGGTAATGCGAATGAAATAAACATTCGCTTTGTGTTCAGAAGTGAAGCCCTGCATGATCTTGCTGATCGTGGTCCAGAAGGGCAGGTTGGCGGTTCGCAGTTCGAACATGCCGGGATAATCGTGAATGGCCTTGATCTGCCCTTCATATACGAATATGGCGGCCTGACCGGGGTTGATAATGAGCTTTGAGGCATTCTTAAGCTCGTCATTGGTGCCGCTCCATCTCCAGATCAGAAGATCAGGATCAGCATCTTTCCACTCGATAACCGAACGCATCTGGTTAGCAAAAAAGCCCATGTCGTTTCCTCCCGTGCTGGCATAAAATTCGAAGAACGTATAAACTTCATTCAGTATAATAAAAAAACGAAAGTATATCAATAATCCTTTTGTTACTTGCTGGAGAAAACATGAGCGACGAATTGAAACTGCACAAGGCCCTCGATGCCAAAGATGAAGCGCTGGCACTGCAGCTGATCAAAGATGGTGCTGATGTCGCGGCAACTGATATTACCGGAATTGCGCCGCTGCATCTGGCTGCCAAATATGGTATGAAGGAAGCGACTGCCGCGATATTGAGTGCTGGTGCGCAGGTCGACGCGATGAATGTCGATGGGGTGACCGCCCTGCATCTCACAGCTGCTCGGTCCAAGCCGGAAACCTTTGCCATGTTGATCGAAAAGGGCGCCGATTTCAGGCGCATCGAACGCGATGGCTGGACACCTCTGCACTGGGCCGCCTACCGCGGCTGTACACCGATAGTTAAACAGCTCATAGAACTGGGCGCTGCTCTTGATCTGGCCGATACTGACGGCTGGACCCCCTTGCATCTTGCTGCGCAGCAAGGCTGTACTGATTCGGTAAAAGTGCTGCTGGCGGCCGGTGTCGACACAACTCTGAAAACAGAAAACGGCCAGACCGCTCTCGATCTGGCCGTTTCGCAAAAACGCGATGAAGTGATCAGGCTTCTGCAGTAGAGAAGCTCGGATTATCTTCGCGAACTTCCTCCTGGCTGATGCCGGAAACCTTGCTGAACTCGTCGGTGCTGATCCAGCTGTCGAGCTGTTTTGCCCGCAGGATCAGGAACGGGTGCGTCATTGTCGAAGTGATGAGCGCAGTATAGGTTTTGTTGATGAAAGATTCATCGGTGGCATCTTCGTAAGCTCTGATCTGGCGCAGAAATTCAGCTTCGTCCATTTCGTTGTAAAGCTTGGGTGAAGCGGCAGCCATTTTCATGAAGGCGCGGTTGGCGATGTGCTGGTTCTGAACGCAGAGCAGGCCGGCGCGGTCGCAGGTCATTTCTGATTTTCTTTCCCAGTCGAAGAGGGCAAGCTGCAGACCGGTGCTGATAAGCGAAGAAACACCCAGTGTGGCAGCTGCAGCTATATCGAGAACGATTTTGAAATTGCGCGCCATCGTCTTGTAGAGGACGTGTCCGCATTTGATGTGGCCGAGTTCGTGTGCCAGAATGAAGAAGATTTCTTCTTCGTCCATGACTTCGATCAGACCCGAAGTAAGCACGATAAAAGGCTTGGTTTCGCCATAGGTGTAAGCATTGGGCACCGGGGTTGTTGTGATGAACAGGTCGGGTTCCTGCATGTCGAGAATGCGGGCGGCATAGCGCAGGGTTTCGCGCAGACGCGGCAGCATTTTTCCCTTAACCTGTACGTTGCTGGCCAGGTTGGTAATTCTGAAAAACTGCTCGAAGCCGATTTCCATGAGCTTCTTGACGAGAAATTCAAAGCCGGGAATTGCCTTGAGCGCACTTACGGCCTGGCGATCCCAGGGGTGCTGGAAGTCTTC
>CAZMWO010000261.1:0-5362 GCA_964569565.1 uncultured bacterium
CAGAACCCCGGTAAGGTTAGTCGATCAGATCATTCTGGGCGTAATTCCAATACTCGTAATATTTTTTCTCTGGATTTATATGACCACGGGTGAAACTCAGGAAGTTATTCTGCCTGACGGCATTTTTGAAAACTGGGAACAGGTGGCGCCGCCAGAAGGCACCTGGTTCAGAGACAAAGTCACCCTGACCATACCCGACAGCACTCTCAGTGAAGGCGAAGATGAGATTGGCCGACCGGTAACCTGGCTCGAAAAAAATGGCGAACGTTTTGTCGTCTCAAACTTTGGCAAAAGAACGATTCAAAAATCAGTGCGTATAGTTCTGCCACCAGGGTGCCTGATCAAGCGTGACACCATCAAACCCGACATGGTCGATCTACAACCCGACCAGGCTGCCGGTTCAGGCGCCCGGACACTGGAAAAGATTCCAGAAAAAGAGCTGGCCCCGAAACAGGAAGAAGCTCTGCCCAAGCCGGAAGAACATTCTCCATTAACCAGCGAAGACACAAGACAGCTTCCAGTGCTTAACGAGAGTAACGAACAATCTGGTGTTGTGGAAGGCGATAAGCCGGCAGCTGTAGATTCTTCGGTTCCGAAACCGGTTTCCAGCCAGACTACGCAACTTATCAAAATTACCTATCGCTATGAAGTCGTTGAGACACGCAAGTTTCCGCCTGTCATTATTCCAAGCCCGGGTGAAGTATCGCGTTCTCTGCCGTCTTTGTGGTCTCAGCGCAATCTGCCGATGAACATGCTCTACAGTTTTCTGCGCGTCGGCGCCGGATTTCTGGTAGCGTTCCTGGTCGCGTTTCCCATGGCGCTGTTGATGGGCACTTTCAGCAAGCTGAAGTCACTGTTTTCACCATTGATGCTTTTTGGTGGCTACCTGCCAATACCTGCACTGGTTCCTCTCACCATGATCCTTTTTGGCACCACCGAAAAACAGAAAATCATGTTTCTCGCTCTCGGATTCACGATTTATCTGCTACCTTTGTTTGTAAAAGCGCTTGAAGAGGTAGACAACGTCTACCTGCAGACCGGCTACACCCTGGGAGCAACCAGATATGACGTTCTCAACCGCATTCTGCTGCCGATAGCACTGCCCAATATGTTCGACGCCATGCGCATCGGTTTCGGCGTCGGCTGGGGCTACATCATTCTCGCTGAAATGGTAGACATGGGCAGTTCAGGGGTTGGCACACTTATTTTAACCAGCCAGCGCCGTGGCCCGCGCGAAGACATTTATCTTGTGCTCATCGCCATCGTAGTGCTCGCCTTTATTACCGACAAAATCTGGGATAAAGTCGATCGCGAAATTTTCCCGTACCGGAGGCAGGAACGATGAGCCAGCCTTCAAAACTGCAGCAGTTTTTCCGCAAGTTCGCCGGGCTTTTCTATAAATTCGATGCTGCCGACAACAGACCACAGCTGACCAGAGCTCCGGCAGACAAAACCCTGCCGGCAAATATTCCCGACCCGATCAATAACGAACCGGCAAATGAAGAAGAAATAGAGAAAAAAGTAAAGGCAAAGCCCGCGAAGCCGGCCGTTAAAGAAGCCGCCAGCGATAACCGCAGTCAATTTCCCTTCCCGGCTGAACATAAAGATGCCAGAGAGCGGGCAAGAGACGATGACAAGCCGGCAATGGTTCAGCAGTCAGCAAAATCGCCAGGGGCTGTAGCATCTGAAATCAGCGAAGCAAAAGTTTTAGATAAAGTTCCTGTCGATTCAGGCGCTGATGATGAAAGACAAGACGCAATCTCGATCGGGGCACAAGCAGCATTAAAAGCCGATGAAGCAGCAAAAATGGGTATCAAAAACAAGTATGCTCCTATCGTCAGCTTCCGCAACGTTCACAAGGTTTTTAATCCCGGCACGCCCAATGAATTCGTAGCACTGCAAAATATCAACTTCGAGATCGAAGACCTGCCCGACATCGGAGAATTCATCGCACTGGTCGGGCCTTCCGGCTGCGGCAAATCAACGGTGTTGAACCTTATACAAGGTTTTCAGGAAGTCGGCGGCCCGACCGCCGGCGAAGTTCTCGTTCGCAACAAGCCAGTTACCGGCCCCGGGCGCGACCGTGGCATGATTTTTCAGAAATACAGCTCTTTTCCGCACCTGACTGTTTTACAGAACGTCATGTTCGGACTTCAGCTCAACCGCGAAAGTCTCGGCTATTCATCTGCGGTTATGGAGAAACTGGCGCGCGACATGCTGACGAAAGTCGGCATGGACGGGCACGAAGACAAGTATCCCTATCAGCTTTCGGGCGGCCAGCAGCAGCGCGTTGCCATCGCGCGCACCCTGGTGCTCAAACCACGAATTATCCTGATGGATGAGCCGTTCTCGGCCCTGGACGAACCGACCCGCATCGAAATGCAGCAGCTGATCACGAATCTCTGGCACGAAGTCGAAGCGACGGTCTTTATTGTTACCCACTCTATCGCTGAAGCAGTTTACCTGAGCGACCGCATCTTCATGTTCAAGGCCAAACCGGGCCGTCTGGTCAGCCAGATTCCGGTTTATGCCGAAGACATCGGCAAACATGACGGCATGTCACCACTGGAAGTGCAGGAAAGCAAGAAGTTCAACGATTTCCTCAAACAGATTACTGACGAATTCATTAGAATTGGTGGAACCGCCTGATATGAATCCCAGACGCAAACCCGGTTTTTCAGATTATCTCGCCGAAGCATTCAACGCCGGTCTGCACATTAAAGGCATGGGCGAGATTCCGGTGAACAAAATGTTCATTCTCGGAGTGTTCATTCTGGGTTTCAGCAACCCCGGCTTCTGGTTTCTCGGCATCGCCCTCGAATTCATCTACCTCTGGTTTCTGTCTACGAATCCACGTTTTCAGAACTACGTATTCGCCAAGCAGCTTGAAGAGGTCAAAGAAACGCGTTCTCAAAAAATGAACGAACTGATTGCCAGCCTGACCCCTGAAAATCATGTACGCCTCAAGCGCCTGAACTCAAACCTGGCCGAGATTAACAAACTGATGCGCTGGAACCTTGATGAAAGTACCGGTTTCATGAACCAGAGCCGCCAGCAGACTCTCAACCAGCTGCCTTCGATCTTTCTCAAACTGCTTAAAACCAAGCAGCTGATCGAAGAAAGCCTGCAGCGCACAAAGGCCGGCGACATCAGTTCCGAAATCAAAAAACTCGAAAAACAGCTGCAGGCTCCTAATGTAAGCCCGGCTATCGAAAGGTCTCTGAAGAGCAACATCGAGATACATCGAAAGCGCATCGATAACCTGAGCATCGCCAACGAAAACCAGACGCTGGTAGAACTTGAACTGCAGCGTATCGAAAACCAGCTGCATCAGGTGCGTGAAGAGATCGCCCTCGACGGCAGCCCGGAAGGCCTCAGTTCGAGTATCGACCGTGTCAACAGTGCTCTCGGCGAAACTCAGGACTGGATCAACAACCATTCTGACTTTTTGCGAAAATTGAGCGGCCCCCCGATCGGCAGCGAAGATTTTGAAATCGACAGCGAAACCGTGATCCCGCCTTCAAATCAGGAAGTGGAATAAAGGAATACTACGCCATGGCAAATTATCCCAGATGGGCCAGCGAAATGGCCGAAATCTTTAAAAGTGGCTCGATCAGCCAGTTTGTACTTTACGGCAACATAGATGACTGGGTTTCTTTCAGAGCCGAATCCGATAACAAGCTGCACAGCCTGTCGTTAAGGGATTTCATGACCAATGTAATGTTCGCTCCCTTCGAAGTGGTGATCTGCTATGACCGTGGGCACGGCATCAGAACGACCAAAGGCGGCGAGCTTTTTTTCAACTTTTTACGGGCATTCGACAGTTTTCATCGCACCAGTTACACCGGCGGTTCAAGTGGTGAAGCATCACTCGAAGCAGGCAACGCGCTTCCCAAAGACCCCAAAAAAGCTCTGGCCCTGATCGATCGTTTTATCAGGCATGGCCTGACCCGTACGACTGTCGATAAAGAAGGCAAGCCCAAAGCCAACCCGATTCGGGTTGCGGTTATAATTGAATACGCGCAGTATCTGCTGCCAAGAGCTGAAATAGCCTATACCAGCGCCGAATCGGTCGAAACCCTGATTCGCGTTTTCGACTGGGCCTCAGACCCCAACATCAACAACGCTTATGTCACGACCTGCCTGATAGCCGAGAATCTCAACGACCTCAACCGGCAACTCGTCGAAAACCCCAGATCGGCAAAGGTTCAGATCGACCTGCCCGATGCCGAACAGGTGTTGAACTTTGTGCAGTCGATAACCGCAGCAATCGGCGATTTTTCGAGCATCTGCGATGTCGACCGCGAATCGCTCGCCCAGAAGCTCGAGGGACTGTCGTGCATCGACGTGCAAAACCTCATTGAACGCGCAATCAAGAACCAGCGGCGCATCACCATGGAATACCTGCGCGAAGTCAAGAAAGAGATGATCGAGAAATCGGCCAGCGGACGCATTACCTTTGTCGAATCAACGCGCAATCTCGAAGATGTGGCCGGGCACAGCGAGGCAAAAGCCTGGCTGCGCCAGGATGCCAGCCTGATGAAGCGCGGCAAGATAAAAGCTTTGCCAATGGGTTACCTGATCAACGGGCGAATTGGCACCGGCAAAACTTATCTGGTAGAATGCTTTGCCGGCGAGGCCGGCGTGCCCTGTGTCGAAATTAAAAACTTCCGCGACAAGTGGGTGGGCGCAACAGAAGGCAATCTTGAAGCGATATTCAAGATTCTGCATGCGATGGGGCAGGTCATAGTGTTCATCGATGAAGCCGACCAGGTAGCCGGCAAACGCGACGGCGGTTCTGGTGACTCAGGGGTTTCTGGCCGCATTTATGCCATGCTGGCGCGAGAAATGGCCGATACCCGCAATCGCGGCCGCATATTCTGGATATTTGCCACGTCGCGCCCGGACCTGCTCGAAGTCGACCTCAAGCGTGTCGGCCGCCTTGACGTTCACATTCCGTTGTTCGCGCCACAAACGAAAGAAGACAAGCA
This sequence comes from uncultured bacterium, assembly GCA_964569565.1. Taxonomy (GTDB): domain Bacteria; phylum Muiribacteriota; class Ozemobacteria; order Ozemobacterales; family Ozemobacteraceae; genus Rifleibacterium. The sequence goes on from CAZMWO010000261.1 coordinate 4,992, forward strand.
GGCGCTTTTCAAGGCACTTGCCCGCAAAAACAAGGTTAAAGTCAGCGACGAAGACATGCCGGAATTTCCTGAATCGCTTGATATCGGCGGCAATGAAATGGAAGGCATTCTGATCATGGCTTCGCGCATGTTCGAACTTCAGGAAGACGACGCGCCTGAACGCAAGCCAGTCGGGCACTTCATCAGGGAAGCGATGGCAGCATACCGACCGATGGCTCATTCGGCCAGACTCGAATACATGGATCTGGCAGCAGTGGTCGAATGCACCGACCAGAGATTTTTACCCGAAAAGTTTGCCACGCTCGATATCGATGAAGTGAAAAAACGCATGGATGAACTCAAGCTTGCAATAAGCGAATAACCTGATCAAC
>CAZMWO010000262.1:0-5355 GCA_964569565.1 uncultured bacterium
TCTGGTCAATGACCTCGTCATTCCAAACCTGCATCCGCAGATTTACCCGGCGATCACCGTCACCAATCAGATCACCGAAACCGGTGCGCTTGGTGTTATTGAGACTTTCGACATAGTTTCGACAATTCTTGCAGCTGACGCCTCGGTCAAAGCCGCTGACGTGACACTTTGCGAACTGCGCATTGCCATGGCTATCGGCGGCAAAGCCTTTTACACCATGACCGGTGATGTTGCCGCGGTTGAAGCTGCGGTAAAAGCCGGCCTCGAGTCACTCGAAGGCAAAGGGCTCGTCGTTCATCATGTCGTCATCCCAAGGCCGCGACCCGAGCTGTTCAGGGAGTTCATCTGATGCCAAAAATTTATCTCGGTGCCGATCACGGCGGCTTTCCACACAAAGAAGAACTCAAAAAGTATCTGACTGAAAAAGGACACGTCATCGAAGACATGGGTGCCTACTCGACTTCTCCGGTCGCTTACCCTGACATAGCCTATCTGGTAGCGGCATCAGTCGCCAGAAACCCGCTCAGTCTGGGCATAATCATCGACGGCGCCGGAATCGGCTCATGCATGGCTGCCAACAAGGTTCCCGGCATTCGCGCCGCCTGCTGTAACGATCTTTATACTGCCCGCAACAGTCGCGAACATAACCACGCCAATGTTTTAACTCTTGGCAGCATGGTTATCGGCACCGGCTACATGAAGCAGATCGTCGATCTCTGGCTCGCAACCGCTCCGGCCCCCGGCCGTCATGCCGACCGCGTCGCCAAGATCATGCAGCTCGAGCGCCTGACCGGCTGACATTCATTTTGTAATTCATATTTTGCGTAGGGGTTCAACATGTTGAACCCCCGTTTTTATGTATGGTAATAAATCTGGATCTGGTTTCGTCGTCGGGATCGATTTCGATACCCGATACCGATTACGATTACGGGCACAAGAAAGATGAATGCTTGCATGTGCGACGGTGAAATTGTATATTTTTAGTAGCAATTTGATAATTCGATAGAATGCGTGTTTCGTGTGTTGCTAAAATTGCTGATCGATCATAATCATCGATTACGATTACGATTACGATTACGAGCACGATTGAGAAAACGATTACCCTGCTTCGCCAAGGCTACGCAGGGCAGGCGAGCACGATTTAATACAGTAAGTAAAGGAAAGAAAATATGCGAGCAATATGTATAGTATTAGACAGCGCCGGCATTGCGCCGATGCCTGATCAGCACGAATACGGCGATATCGGCGCCGCCACAATCCCGAATATAGCTAAGGCCACCGGTGGAATCGACCTGCCGACCATGCAGAACATGGGACTTGGCAATATCACCGAGATCGAAGGAGTGCCACCGGCAGACACCCCGACTGCATCCTACGGCATGATGTATGAACTGTCACCGGGCAAGGATACCACCACCGGCCACTGGGAAATGATGGGAATGAAGCTCGATTTTGCGTTTCCGGTTTTTCCCGAAGGCTTTCCAAAAGACTTCATCGAAAAATACGAAGCCGCTATCGGCCGTCAGACTCTCGCCAACTACCCGGCTTCCGGTACCGAAATCATCAATCAGCTCGGCGACGAACACGTCAAAACCGGCAAGCCGATAGTCTATACCTCGGCTGATTCGGTCTTTCAGGTGGCCGCGCACGAAGAAGTGATTCCGGTTCCTGAACTGTATCGCATCTGCCAGATTGCGCGCGACATGCTGCAGCCGCCGGAACTCGGTGCGGCCCGCGTTATTGCGCGCCCATTCCTTGGCGCGTCTGGCAATTACGCGCGCACCCCGAACCGTCACGATTTCAGCCTGACTCCTTCAGAAACAGTTCTCGATGTGCTCAAAGCCAAAGGTATTACAACCTACGGTATCGGCAAAATATACGACATCTTCGCCGGTCAGGGCGTAGAACCGCATGTAACCACCAAAAGTAACGAAGACGGCATGCAAAAAACACTTGAAGCACTCGATAAAATCAAGTCTGGCCTGATCTTCACCAATCTCGTCGATACCGACATGAAATACGGTCATCGCCGCGACGTGCATGGTTACAGGGCTTCGCTCATGGAATTCGACACCTGGCTGGCCGAATTCATCAACAAACTCGAAGATGAAGACGTGCTGATCATCACTGCCGACCACGGCTGCGACCCAACCTACAAAGGTTCCGATCATACCCGCGAAGCCGTGCCGCTGCTCGTCTACCAGAAGGGTAAACCCGGCAAAGACCTCGGCATACGCCAGGGTTTCTGGGATGTGGCCGCCACCATTGCCGCTCATCTCGGCGTCGAATACAGAAATGGCACTTCAGCCCTTTGATAAGAAGAGTCGAGCAGGCCTCGATCCGCAGATTGCAGTATTAACGCAGATTGAAAACTGAATAAAGCCTGATCTTTATTCGCTTCTAAAAACAAACCGGCCAGCGACTTATGCCGCTGGCCGGTTTGTTTTAACTGTTTAAATCAGTTACCGGGTCTTTTGGCATTAACACCTATCGCAAGAGCTCTTCCGGCAGAGTCAGTGTCGGGGCTTATCATTATGCCTTCTGTATTTGACAGAACGTATGATCCAGAAGCGCTGCCAGAAACAGAAACCGTATAATACATGTCATAACCTACTGCAACACCGTCAAACAGGACCTCTACAGGGCTGTTGACGGGTGCTGATCTACCATCTCTATAAACTGCTAAGGAACCATCGTTTGCATAACTGGTAAAGCTTGTTGAGTTGCGAGGCAGGCTTATGATTCCATCAACCCATTCTCCCGTTCTCAGATCTTCGCCTGCTACAATCAAAACAACATCACGCCGCAGCATGTTATTGAACATACCTGCGCGACTCAGGTTAGCATCGTTGGAGTTGTAGTCAAACTTGCCCTGAAATGGTGCGCTCGCTGCCGCAGTATTTGCTGGCAACCCATCTGATGCCGAGTTGTCATACAAAAAGTCTATATCGAGACGATAATTACCCTGGTCACCTTCAGTAAGACTGTTACTGGTAATTGACACGACTTCATCCTTGTAACCGCGAACCTGAATTCTCAAATCAACAGGCATCGAAAGAGCCGGAATAGTTATCAGAGCAGGCAATGCTCCAGCCTGACCTGGATTCGCGATTGTGTGGGTAGCAATAACCTGAGCAGGTTTCAAACTGCCGGCCGGGTTATTTTCGGCATAGACATTAACATGTGTTCCGGCTATAGTCATATAATCAGGCACATTTACACATCTAAGCAGCATATTGTAGCTGACCGGGGTCAACTCGATGCGCTCGTAGATTTCCTCGCCACTTACTGTAACTGAAAGCGGCTGGGTAGTCTGATAAAGAATATTATCACTGTCATGTCTGACTATAATTCGCAAAGTCTGCTCTGAATCTCTTTCAATGCCGAGTCTGAGCTGATCAGGAGTCAGAGAAGTATTATTAGATGCGTCAGCCAGTGGCACGCCGTTTACTGTTACAACAAACTTGAGATTCGGGTCGGTGATTCTTTCAAGAGTGGTCTTGTTTACCAGATCCAGTTTGAGAATAACATTGGATGGCAATGAGCCTTCTGTCTGCACCAAAGGCAGTGAACCAAGATTCAGCACATCACCACTTTTGACGTAAATAGCATCTAGCTTTGCAGATTCGGCCGTATCGCCCGTTTCGGTTTCGCTGCTGGTAGTAGTGCTTGGATACGTCGATTTGTTCTGACCCTTCTGATATTCGACCAGAACGTTATCCGGAATGACGTGATCAAATACGAAGTAGCCATCGGCATCAGTGGTTGTACTAAGAAAGTTTTTGCCCTGTTTGAGTTCAGAAGTCCCCTGAGCCTCTTTTGACATTACCCTGACAGTGGCATTTGCAATACCAACGCTATCATTATCCGCTTTAACGATACGACCGGTTATCATTGCCGGCTTGACGCCAAGGGCGCCTTTTTCGCAACCCATGCTCAGCATAACGACCAGTCCGGCGATTGCCAGAAACCAGCCTCCCCAGAATCTCAGCTGCATATTGCTAAACCTCCCGAACGATTGAGAAGAATTGTTATTCATATCAGTTCACCTGTATTGTTACGATCTGAGCTTCTGCCCCGTCGTCATCCACACGAATGGTATCGTCATTGGACTTGCCGTCGCCAACGATATAGCCAACGAAAGTCAAATCATATCCGGTCGGAACCTGGTTGGTACCAAGATCGATTACGCGTGGTGTGCCGATTGTCCAGCCCGGAGGATTGGTAACAATCGTCTGAGCCCATCTGGTTCCGGTTTCCTGGCAGTAAGCACCGACGAAGTCATTAGTTCTGATATTTTCGCCAGTGATGATGACACGCACATCACGCATGATCGGCGAAAAGTTGTTTTTGAGAGAAAAAGTCTGATAGATGGTTCCCTGAAAGTCACCAGAAGGATAGACCACTATCGGTCCGTTCATACGATAACCCTTGACTTCAGCTTCGATAGAAACCGAGACCCCTCTTGGAATACCTGAAATGGTAAATGTCTGCTCATTGATGGTGGCCGTGGCGGTTGCCACTGCGCGGTTTCCGGCATAAGCGAAGATATTTGCGGTCGGATTGGCCTGGAAAACCCAGCCGGGCACATCCTGCCAGCGACCAACGATAGAGTATGTCTCGGGCTGCAGCATGATGGTGCCTATGTCGCGATCGGACAGAACGCCGGTCGGGAACTCATAGGTATATGTCTGGTATCCGCTTACGGTAATAATCAAACTGATCGGGACGGTTGAGGCCGGAACTCTGAAACCTGTTGTCAGCTCGGTCGGGAGTCTGTTGTTGAACGTCTGCTGTCCGAAAACGAACTGAGCGTTGCCGTAAGTGATCAGAGTGCCGTTGATAGAATCTTTAAGAGTTCCGGAAATGGTAACATACTGGTTCTCATAAGCCTGTATCATTCTTACAGAGGGAACATGGCTTGTCTCATTATTTACGACAACAACCGAAACGGCTGCCGAAGCCGAATCGCCCATCGGCATATATCCAACTTTATCAAAGCTGAGACTCCATTCGTCTGCCCGCAAACCGCTTAAATAGTAGTTTCCGTTGCTGTCGCTGGTGGTGAACTTGGTAGCACGGTCATCATCACCCTCTTCGCCAGTCGAAGCAACTACGCTTACGCCGGCAATTCCGACAAGGGTGCGACTGTCAAGCACACTGCCCGAAATACCACCACCTCTGAGCCCGAGGGTGCCTTTCTCGCACCCGACCAGGCTTACAATCAGCACGATAAACAGTGCTGCCAGGATCCCGAACGGCTTCGGGCTCCGCCTTTCTCTAATCATGTTAACGCCTCCAGCAGGAATCTTAAAAGAGTCGGCTTCACTACTTAATCGGCTAAGGCTTACGAAA
>CAZMWO010000263.1:0-5351 GCA_964569565.1 uncultured bacterium
GTATCTCGAAAAAGAGCCTGGCAAGATTGTCGAATGAGGTCTGAGATTGGTCATAAACCACTTCGACCGCTTCGAGATGGCCGGTTGTGCCGGAACAGACGCTTCTGTAGTCAGGATTTTCGGTCTTGCCGCCGATATACCCTGATCTGGCGCTGATAACACCAGGTGCCTTTTTCATCAGGTGCTCGACCCCCCAGAAACAACCAGCGGCAAAAACTGCAGCGCCCGTTTTCTGGCTGACTGCTGGCACGAAATCAAGTGATACAGAATTGACGCAATGCCTGGTGTTTTTCCCGGTGAAACCTTCTCCGTTGAATACATGTCCGAGATGACCATTGCAGGCAGAGCAGACAATCTCTACGCGCTGTCCGTCGGGGTCGGGTTTTCTGGTTACTGCGCCGGCAATTTCTTCATCAAAAGACGGCCAGCCACAGCCTGACTCAAATTTTGTATCTGATCGATACAGTTCGGCTCCACAACGTCGGCAGGTATAAGTTCCTGCTTCTTTGTGCTGTAAAAACCTGCCGGTAAATGGTCGTTCGGTGCCGCGATGCACTATCACTCTTTCTTCTTCAGTTGTCAGTTTGTTATAATTCATGGCAACTCCCGTGTCGCTCAGATAGATCATGGCAGAAATCGTCACGATCAGCAGCAATATCCTGTTCATCAGCTGAAACCTCCTTAAATAAAAGAAGCCGCCGTTCAACTTTCCGCATTTTCAAGAGCCTTTTTCTGTCTTGCCGCAAAGTGCGGAGAATCACCCCAGCCGCCAGCACCAGGTGTTTCGCCAATGCTTTCGATGCGCCGGCGAAGACAATCGCGGCACATGGCAGCGTTTTCGTCGATACAGGGCTTGTTTTCATAAAGCTGATAACTGGCGCGGTAGTCGGTGTCTGTTGTGTTGGGCATTATTACATTGGCGCCGGCCAGCAGTCCCTGCTCTCTGCCGTCGTCTTCGAGTGCCTGAAGTGCTGTAGTCGCAGCAATGTTGATGTCACGCATCAGTATGCGTGCGAGAGCAATCATTTTAAGGCCGAGGTTGAGCAGGCGCTTATGTGGAATTTCCCATTCCCGACGATATTCAGCGAGAGGGGTATCAGGATGAAAAATATAGGGACCCATCCCGATCATGTCTATATCCTGACGCCTGAAGAACATCAGATCTTCAGCCAGATCCTGCATGGTCTGCATCGGCAACCCGATCATTACGCCGGTGCCGACCTGATAACCGGTATGGCGAAGCAGATCCAGACAGGCGATTCTACGGTCGTAAGAGTGATCATCCGGATGCAGCTTCGCATAAAGTTCCCGGTTGCTGGTTTCGATGCGCAGCAGATAACGATGCGCGCCGGCATTGAACCAGCGTCGGCAGGTATCTTCGCTCTGTTCACCAAGGCAAAGGGTGATGCCAAGTTCATTGCCGGTCAGACTTTTGATTTTTCTGACAACGCGCTCGATCATGGCGACGAATTCGGGGTCGCTACGTTCGCCAGACTGCAGTACAGCGCTGCCGTAACCTGCCTTCCATGACCACACGGCTGAATCTATGATGCTCTGTTCCGGCAGACAGAATCGTTTAACTTCTTTATTGCTGCGTCTGATCCCGCAGTAATAGCAGTCTTTACTGCATATATTGCTGAGTTCTATCAGGCCACGAAACCAGGCAGTGCGGCCGACATATTTTGTTTTTACGCGGTAGGCGCAGGCATACAGCCGGTTAAGATCTTCCTGATCTTCAAGTTCAAGCAGCCTGATGATTTCATCTCTGGTGAGTTCGCCGTTTTCTTCAGCCTTTTGCAGTATCTGTTCGAGCATTGCAGCCTCTGAATGTTACAAATTATGCTATTTTGCATCACTAAAAGGATACTCTTTTCGTGGCAGAAGTCAATCAAGATGCAGATGATTTAATGTCCTGCAAGGTTCGCTCAGGATCTGGATTTTTCGGCCACGGCATTGATCTGGTCGATCAGTTCTTTCATTTTGAAGGGTTTTTGCAGAAATCCATCAAATTTCAAGTCGCCGAACTTCTGAATAGTCTCATTATATGAATATCCGCTGGCGATAATTACAGGCACAGACGGGCTCATGGCCTTTATCTTTTTACAAGCCTCTTCACCATTCAGTCGCGGCATTATCATATCGAGAATTACCATGCCTATGTTTGCCGCATTCTGCTGGAAAAGGTCGACTGCTGCCTGCCCGTCGCGTGCACAGAGTACTTCTATGCTGTAGGGCTCAAGCATCATTTCTGTAATGTTAAGTATAGTTTCTTCATCATCAGCCAGCAGTAGTTTTCCATTAAAGTCTATTTTCAGATTTTCTTCTGTGCCGTTTACTTCTTCAGGCACACTGGTAACACTAACCGGCAGGAATATGGTGAAATACGAGCCTTTTCCTAAGTTGCTGGATACATGTATGGCACCACGGTGTGATTTTATTATACCCATGGTGGCTGAAAGTCCGAGGCCACGCCCGGTAAATTTTGTGGTAAAGAAAGGATCGAATATCCTGTTGAGTAGATCAGAAGCTATTCCGCAGCCTGAATCTGCAACTGAAAAGAGCGCAAAGTTTTCTGTCTGATCATCCAGATTTGCCATCATGGCAGATCTTATCAAGTCGTTCTGCCTGTCAGTTCTGCCGGTTCGAATTGTGATCATGCCTTCGTGATCGCCTATTGACTCGGAAGCATTAAGAATGAGATTGAGAACTATCTGGCGAAGTTGTGCCTGATCAGCCATTACAATGACATTTTCGCAAAGCTCGTATTTGACGGTGATCTTTTTTGAAACTGCGACTGACAGTAGTGAACCCATTTCTTTTACCAGCGTGGAAATATCTACCGGAGCAATGTTAAATGAGCTTTTGCCGGTAAAATCAAGCATCTGCCGGGTCAGGTCGGCAGCTCTTTTTGCCGCGGTCTGAATCATGCTGACGTTGTCGTGGAGCTTGCCCTTGCCGGGCAGTTCTGAGAGAGTAAGCTCGGCGTAACCCATGATCGACATCAGAATGTTGTTAAAATCGTGAGCCACGCCGCCGGCCAGCGTTCCGAGACTTTCAAATTTTTGTGCTGCCTGCAATTGCTCTGCCATCCGACTTTTTTCGTCTGCCATGATAGCGGCTTCGGTCGTATCTGAGAATATGAGTATGTATCTTGATTCGACCTCAGTGGCAACACAGTGAAAGACTTTCTTTGTATCGCTTCCAGCCAGTATTAACTCGCCCGAGTCAATCTGTTTAGCATTACTGGAGCGCATGATTCTGGCAAGGAAAGAGGAAATCGGAAATCCGATCGGGCCAAATGGCGCAAATTCATTGAAAAGGGCTTTTAAATTCATATCTGTAAATACAGTGATGCCGGTGCTTCTGGTAAATTCCGAGTTGGCAAATTCGATTCTGCCGCTTTTGTCAGCCAGCAGAATAGAAAATGGAGAATTGTTAACCAGAGCGGCAAAGCTTTTTTCGGCCTGGTCGGCAATAAATCTTGTCTCTTTCAGCTTGATCATGTTCTTTTTCAGCTCTTCATTGGCAGACTGCAGTTGCTGATTTTTTTCTTTATCGAGGTTCTGTGCTTCGACAATTTTATCCATAGCATCCGAAAAATTTACCAGTAACTGTCTGATCTCAAAGACAGAGCTTTCCGGAACAGGATATGAGCTTTTACAGAAGCCTGTTCTGGCTATTTCGCTGGTGTAGTCTGATATTTTTCTGAGGGGTATCGAAAAATATTTTCTTATAAATCCAGACATGATAACCAGGAACAGAGTCAAGACTGAAATATTGAAAAACTGCGTAAACGAAAGCTCAAAAAGCCTGTCAACGTAAGTGGTCATAGGTTCTTCGATTATCAGGTTCCAGTTTGCAGGCGTTGCCAGCAATGAGTCGAGGATGATGGTGGAATTACGGAAGCGGTTCGACGCCACAAGATCTTCGGCAGGTGGAATTATCGTGAGTTTCCCGCCAAGCACTGCCATGGCCATTTTGAGAGGACTTTCGTATGCCCTGCCTATGTCTGCGTGATTGCTGTCGTAGACCACCCTGTTTTGGCGGTCGATTAGTTTGACGCGAATATTCTCATCGAGAATGGGAGCCAGCATAGTGCTGAGAGAAAGAGGATCAAGCGCGCCGGCAGCTACTCCTGTCAATTTACCGTTTTGCGTAACAGGTTCGGCGATAATGATTACCGGTTCGGTTGCGCACTTGTCGGACTGGTTGATTCCTGAGACCAGAGGTTTGCCGGTATCTTTTACCATGTTGTTATAGGCGAGTAATATCTGGTTGTGCGAGTCACACACATGGTCGTCTTTACAGTGGTGTGGGCAGCATGCAATTTTGTTGCCCTGCATGTCGAGCACATGAAAAAATTTGAGCCCGCTACGACTCACACACAGGGTTTCTATCGTTTTGGTGATTTCGGTTTTGTCGCTGGCATTAGCAGCAAGGCTGGCGATCAGTCTGATGATGTTGACATGGTTGTCATGCCAATTCTTAATCTGCATCGCCAGTGACTTTTTCAGGTTTTCGTGCCGGATGTGTATTTGTTCGTAAACTGAGCTTGAAATTATTCTGCTGTCTAGTAAAGTGAATACCAGAAGCGGAATAACAGTAACAATTATGAAAACGTTAATCGCAGCCTCTGAAGCTCCGATAGCGGTTTCTCCGTCCTGTTCACCAGCGCCCTTGAGTTTGAGAATAAAAATAAGGGCGGTAGCGACGGCGGCATTGAAAACTCCGTTGATCATGTATTTGAGAAGAAACAGGCGCATTGCAGTCGGAAAGAACATGCCGCTCAGATTCATGTTGAGATAAATCAAGGGTGGAAGCAGGAAAAACCAGGTTATTGTTGCGCACATCAACAGGTGTAAACGGGTTTTTCGCAACAACAGTGTAATCAAGATTGCCTCGGCAGTGTACATTATGATTCCGAGGGAGTGATTCCAGAGTTGAGCTGTTGGCAGTGCTATCAGGACAGCGGCTGCTATGCCTGCCATCGGCGGCAGCATGTACAGGGCCAGAATCGCAAAAATTCCGCCGAACAGAAAATCTACTCTGAAATGCAGGGTGAATGGCAGAAAGTTCGCTGCGACACCTGCTGCAACCAGGCAGGCAAACACAATAATCTGTCTGAAAAATGAATCTTTCAAAAGTCTTAATTCTCACATTCAAGCATAAATTACATTATCTTATCCGATTATCCTTCAGCTGCCGGTTCAAGTCAAGACAGTCATGTCATCTCAAATAAAAAACCCGGCTGGCAGAAAAGTCAGCCGGGTCGTCTGTCTATGCGCTATATGATTGGCTTCAGCCACTGCAGTTTCTCATTGAATGTAGCAGGATTTTTTAAATTCGGGCGC
>CAZMWO010000264.1:0-5292 GCA_964569565.1 uncultured bacterium
CCTTTTCGATCAGCGCCGGCATGTATCTGAAGAAGAAGGTGAGCAGCAACGTTCTGATGTGGGCGCCATCGACGTCGGCATCGGTCATGATAACCAGCTTGTGATAACGCGCCTTGTTGATGTCGAAATCGTCTTTACCGATATTAGTGCCGATCGCGTTGATCAGATCCTGGATGGTTTCGCTCGAAATAACACGCTCGAGGCGGGTCTTTTCGACGTTGAGAATCTTGCCGCGCAACGGCAGAATCGCCTGAGTGCGGCGATCGCGGCCCTGCTTGGCAGAACCACCGGCGGAGTTACCTTCGACGATGAACAGTTCGCTGCGTGACGGGTCGCGTTCAGAACAGTCGGCCAGCTTGCCGGGAAGCGAGCCGCCTTCGAGGGCGGTTTTACGTCTGGTCAGCTCGCGCGCTTTCTGGGCGGCAATGCGGGCCTTCATCGAGGTCAGGATTTTGTCCATGACCGGGCGGGCAACCAGCGGGTTCTGCTCGAAATAATCGTAGAGAACGTCGGTTACTATCTGATCGACGACAGCGCGCACCTCGGGATTGCCGAGCTTGGCCTTGGTCTGGCCTTCGAACTGCGGTTCAGGAACCCTTATTGAAAGCACGCCGATCAGGCCTTCACGGGTATCTTCGGTTGTCAGCTTGATTTCGTTCTGCTTGCCCTTTTCTTTGCCTAGCAGATCGGGATTTTCTTTGATGTAACGATTGAAAACCTTGGTTAGAGCCGATCGATACCCAAGCACGTGGGTGCCGCCATCGATGGTGTTGATGTTATTGACGAAAGCATAGAACTGCTCGGCGTAACCGTCGTTATATGACATGGCGACATCGACGACAACGCCGTCTTTTTCGCGGTTGAAAGCGATGACTTCTTTGAACAACGAATTCTTGGTCTCGCTCAAAAAGTCGACAAAACTCGAGATACCACCGGTATATTCAAACAGATGGCACTTCTGCTCAGCTTTCTGGCGCAGAATGATCTTGACGCCGGCATTCAGAAACGCCATTTCGCGCAGACGCTTCGAAAGAATGTCGAAATTATACTCGATCGATTCAAAAATCTCGGCATCAGGCTTGAAGCGGATCTTGGTGCCGGTGCGGTCGGCGCCTTCGCTGGTGGTCATTTCAGAAACTGCGACACCACGCCGGAATGACTGCTGAAAAACGCCGTTATCGCGCCAGACCGTTACCTCAAGCCATTCAGACAGGGCATTAACTACCGAAATACCAACACCATGCAGACCGCCGCTGTATTTGTAGCTGTTCTTGTCAAATTTACCGCCCGAATGCAGCATGGTAAGAATGACTTCGAGAGCGGATTTGCCAGTCGCTTCGTGAATATCGACCGGAATACCACGGCCGTCGTCGAGAACCGATATCGAGCCGTCGTCATGCATGTTTACGTGAATGGTAGTGGCGTGGCCGGCAAGAACTTCGTCGATGCTGTTGTCGACGAGTTCCCAGACAAGGTGATGCAGGCCGGCTGAACCGGTGCCACCGATATACATGCCCGGGCGCTTACGCACCGCTTCGAGCCCTTCCAGTACTTTTATGTTACGGGCCGAATACTCATCACCATTGCCATGAGCATGGTTGTTGTTCGGCATCATTTCTTCGGCATCCGAAGTTTCCTGTTCCATTGAAACAGGGTTTTCTCGTTCTGTCATTACGTAACTCCTTGTTTTGCTCAATAACGGTACTGCGAACTGACTTTCCATTCGGACTTCAGATAAGGCGCGTCGGCGAATGGATGACAAATTCCGCGTTGTGCCAGAGCCTCTGGCGAAAGGGTAGATCCGATCCACTTGCCATCAGTCGTTCTGATGGCTGCACGATATTCACTGCCTTTCTCTGGCTCTGGCAGTGCCGCCAGAACTCGTTTGCGGGTATCTTCATCAACCGTGAACAGATTGATGATCATTTCACACTTTTTGAAATCGACAAATTCATTCTGGCCGATATGTATCAGCATTGTTGTTCTCCAGCTGCCAGATCTTTTAAACTGAGGTAGACAGGCCATTCCGGGTCAGGTATCTGTTCGGACTCCAGCTGTTCCAAATCGACCTCATCAGGCATACAGCCGGTATATAACATCACTGCCCGAACCATTTCCTTTCGCATCTGATGATCGGTGACTTCTCTGAACTCGCCCGCCAGGTCGGTTGCCAGCTCTTTTACAAAAGCCAGAGCGTCTTCGAGCAACTCGAGTTTCAAAGCCGAAAATTCTATGTCAGTAAGCTGAGTTTCGAATTCATGCACTTCTGCAAGCGTCAGCCAGGGCATCTCTCTGACCAGGGCTCTTACTTCGGCCCGGTTTCTTTCGTGCGAGGCAAAGACGCAAACCGCACAGATCCCGTCTGGTGAATCGGTAACCGTAGCCTCGCAGCTGCGGCACAGCTCAAAACCACGCTGGCGCAGACCGCGCAGACGGGCGTCGAGCTTGCGCTGGCAGCGTTCCAGCAGACCGGCCAGTTCAGCATCGTCGGTTGGCAAATGATGTGACTGCTCCTGCTGCCAGTCCGGCCAGTCGGCATCAGCCAGCAACTCTTCGACCGCCTCGGAAATCTCGCCGGGCCGGCCAATGATGTCATGAATCTTGATGTCGGGAAAAAGCTGATTAAGCTTCTCGATAATCGGACCCTTGAGAAAAAGCAGCGTCTGCATCCACTGGCTGTCGGAAACGTTGAGATACAGGCAACCCCTGATCAGGCGGGTCGGGCAGGTCTTATGAGCAAGCTGCAACCCGACGACATCTTTCCAGGAATTGATCAGACGACCCAGAACCATCATTTCGCGGGCGCCAAGAAAATAACGGTTGCTGTTGTCACAGGCCTTGCGATTCTTCTCGCGCAGATCCTGCAGCGCTTTTACCAGCGTAAAACCTGCCGGTTTCGTCACGCCAAGCTTGCCGCGCATCGACTGCTTCCTGTTTTCCATTGCACTCGCCCTTATCAGCAGATACCTACTAAAGGTGGCTGCCAGAAATTCATATAACTCTGTGTTCAGAATTCATACGTCTCCCCCAGAAGGGGGGTCTATCATATTACATTAAAATGGAAATTTTATCAAGTTACACGGCCAGAATTTTTTGGCTGAAAACTGCATGGGAAAAGGCTTGCGGCGGCGCACAGGGTTCTCCTGAAACTGGCACCAGCACGACCTGAGCACCCTACAGCAAACCCGCATCAAATATGGGTTTAATTGGCGATAAAAAATATATTTCAGCCAACAGCCAAATTTCATCTATTGCGATATCAGATTAAAAAACAACGTAGGGATTCAGCATGCTGAACCCCTACGATCATTTAAAAACAGCTGTTGGGTATTTCTTATTGTTTATCAGGGTCAACGAAGCGTTTAACCCGCTCGAACTCGTCGAGAAAGTCCTTTTCCTGTTTGAGCTTCTTGTTAACTTTATCGCAGGCATGCATGACGGTCGTATGATCGCGGCCGCCAAAGCGCTCGCCGATCTGGTTGAGCGAAGCATCGGTAAACATCTGGCACAGACGCATCGCCACCTGCCTTGGCAACACAAGATCCTGCGAACGCCTTTTTCCAGTCAATTCGTCTTCACGTATGTCGTAAAATTCGGCAACCCGCTTTTGAATCCAGGGAATGCTGATCTTGCCGCCAGAATTCTCGCGCAGCAGGTCTTTGAGAACCTGGTCGACGAGATCTTTGCTGATTGGCTTGTTCATGATGCCGGCAAAAGCCAGAACACTGTTGAAAGCGCCCTCGAGAGCCCTTACGTGCGATACGACACCCTGAGCGAGATACATGATGACATCGTCGGGCACTTCAACCATCGACTTGCTGGCGAACTTCTTGAGAATGGCCGCCCTCATTTCGAGATCTGGCTGTTGAACATCTACGACCACACCCATGGCAAAACGCGAAGCCAGGCGATCTTCGAGGCGCTGAATCTTGTCGGGCGGTGAGTCTGAGGTCAGTACGATCTGTTTGCGTTGTTGAAAGAGCTCATTGAAGGTGTGAAAGAATTCTTCCTGGGTCTGCTCTTTGCCGGCAAAAAATTGAACGTCGTCGATCAGCAACAGGTCGATCTTGCGATATTTTGCTCGAAAAGCTTCGGCCTTTTTGTCTTTGAGCGAGTCGATAAACTCATTCGTAAAAGCTTCAGAAGTAACATAAGCGATGCGGGTCTTAGGATTGATCTTGAGGAGTTCCTGGCCTATGGCCTGCATCAGATGTGTTTTTCCGAGACCGGAAGCCCCATAGATGAACACCGGATTATGCAGATTGCCAGGATTGCGGGTTACCGACTGGCAAACCGCATAGGCGAACTGGTTGCTTTTACCGACTACGAAAGAATCAAAGGTATACTTACTGTTGAACATGCCGTCATACTTTCCATGAGCCGGTTTTACCGGCTTTTCGACAACTGGTTCGCTGGCAATGGTCGGAAGAACTGGTTGCGTGATTTTGCTTTCGGCGCCAGGTTGCCCGGTTTTACCGGCGCGGGTTACCAGTTTATATTTGAGAGCCGGTTGCTGATTGCTCAGAATACGACAGATCAGCTTGGAATAGCGCTGTTCGACGTAATCCCGGCAAAAACCGTTTGCCGCTTCCATTACAAACTCATCGCCTTCGATCGAAGAGGGAGTAACGTAACTCAGGAACATTTTGGCGAACTTATCGCTCTCATTGGACCTTATCTCATCGGTGATCTTCGACCAGAGTGTTTCTATAGACGACATAATGTACATCAACCTCTTTATTACTATGTACAACACCAACATGAAAAACCGACAAAAAATCTACCGGGGATAAAAACAGTTTTTATTAGCTGGCTGGGATGTTTGAATCATAGCAGACAAAAGGCTTATCTGCAAGGACTTTTAATACTAATGATCTGATAATGATCTGGAAAACTATGTGGATAATCTGTGGATAATCTGTGGATAAACTCAAACATCGGCAGATGTTGACAAACAGTAGAAAACCTCGATCAACTGCCAACAAGTTTATCCACACCAACCAGATCGCATCACAAAACTATCACCATGCTTTTCCACAATATCCACCGCCTCTAATAATATTATGACTATCTTCTTTAAATTGAATTGTACAATAGAATAAAAGAGAATGTGCAAAACCCAACATTCGCAAACAACACTCAACAAAGCCAAACCACCCGTAAACAACAATGTACATTTCAATCAGATCAATTATACCATATCAAAGCCATATCCAGAGGTCATTGCATCAAAGCATCGCTATCTTATGCGAATTGTGGGGTCGGTTGGTTATACAAATGCGCGTTGATTTT
>CAZMWO010000265.1:0-5276 GCA_964569565.1 uncultured bacterium
ATTCACGGTCGAGAAACGAATACAGAATCGGCCTGAAAAACATCAGCAGAGCCAGCAACGCTGGAATCATCACCGCGCAGATGGTAGCGACATCACCTGTCGAAGCGAAAAGCAGGTTGCCATAGAGAATGGCCTTGACCTTTTCGAGACCGAAGCCGCTTCCGGCAACCAGCAGGATCGCCATACCCGAAGCAAAGATGAATATGGTGCCGAGAACCGTATCGCGTGGCAGTTTAGACAACTCGTAAGGATATGCGAGAATAGCCACTACCACGAGACAGAACAGAGCTGCCCCCATGAATGGAGGCAGCTCGTGAATCAGCGCAAATGCGACACCGCAGGCCGCGACTTCCGAAAGCGTGACGCCGATAAATACCATGCGTTTGAGAACGACAAATATACCGAAGACAGCAAAAGTTATTGCCATCAGAAACGCTATTGGCAGCGCTCCGCCGTAAACATCGATGACAGCTTTCATATTTTCAATGGCAAACATTTTGTGATTCCTGTTTTAAAAAGAGATTTCGCTGGTCAAGAAATTCAAGAAGTGGCGTGACATGAATTTTACCAGGCGAAAAATGACAGATTTCATCAGCCAGGCCGATTACCGGTTCGATGCTGTGCTGCGCAAACAGAACCGTTTTACCATCCTTTTTGGACAACTGATGCAATAGTCTTACCAGATCGAACTCAGACCGTTCATCGAGGCCGGCTGCCGGTTCATCCATGATCAGCACATCGGCGCCGCTGACCAGCGCCCGCGCAATCATTATCTTCTGCCGCATTCCGCCCGAAAGCTCTTCAAGAGGGCGATGTGCATGACGCGACAGATTGAAGCGCTCGAGATAGCCGTCTACCTGGGCATTCATTGCCTGGTCGGGTTTTTTCCACAAACCGAGTCGCGGATAAAGGCCCATGCAGACAACTTCCCGCGCCGTCACCGGGTAAAGCCGGTCGAGCGTCGATACCTGCGGCACGTAGCCGGGCGGGCAACGATCGAAAGGATGCAGCAGTTCGCCAGCCAGTGGCGGCAGAAAGCCAAGAATGGTGCGCAGCAGAGTAGTCTTGCCGACACCGTTGGGGCCAACAAATGGAAGAAACGAGCCAGGCCTGATCTGCAAATTGACTCCACTTAGCACCGCTTCTTCGCCATAACCGACAGAAAGGTTGCGACAGCAGATTATGAATTCTTCATTGGCCATCGGGCACACCTCCGGTCAGGCCGGCTTTTTGCGCAGCGGCCGCGATCTGTTCGACCCAGAAATCCATGAGTTTGATCCATGAGTCGATGCCGGGGCGACCATTGACGTAATATGGCAACATCACGGCGACGGCGCCTGCACCATCGGCCACCTGCCTGACCGTTTTTTCGTCGAAATAGTCTGCCGAAATGACGATTTTGATGTTCTGCTTTTTCATGGTTTCTCTGAGGCTCGACAAATGCCTGGGAGAAGGCGGGATACCGGGCTTGGGCTCGATAAAACCACCTTCGATCAGCTCAAATTCGTCAAAGAGATAGAGCCAGTTCTTGTGATAAGAGACAATGCGGGTTCCGCGCAGTGGCCAGAGCTTGCGCAGCCAGCCGCCGGCAAAATCAGAAAGAGGTTTGCCCTTGAACTTCTTTTCGCCAAGAAAATTCATGAGTTTGCCGGTCTTGTG
Organism: uncultured bacterium; assembly: GCA_964569565.1. GTDB lineage: Bacteria > Muiribacteriota > Ozemobacteria > Ozemobacterales > Ozemobacteraceae > Rifleibacterium. Next base: position 1,660 of record CAZMWO010000265.1, read on the forward strand.
CAGATCGACCAGGGTTTCCTGCCCGAGAATTTTTATCAGCTCTTCTCCATAAAGATTGTTGCAGATTTCTGCTACCAGCGCGTCGGCATTCGCCTTGAACTTCTGCGCATGCGCAGGAAGGTTGCGGCTCAGCCCGATTCTGATGTTGTCAATAGCCTGAATGACGTTCATCGAACTCACGGTGACATGGGGATTACCGTAAAGATGCAGCCCGCCTTCGATATGTGAATAAGCAACCGGCTTATCCTTCAGGTTCATGCCGGTGGCGGCAGCTACATAGCCGATTTCGCCGCTTCTGATCTTGTGATTGCCTGATTTATCGACAGCTGACGGCAGCCACATTTCGAGATCGAGACCGGTGGCAACGAGCATGTCAGCATTGCGCAGAATTTCGACGAATGAGGGTTTTGGCCTGATAAAGTGTGCATCCTGAGTGCCTTCTACTATAGACTTAACTTCTACCAGTTCGCCGCCAATACGACTGGTCAGCCAGGCATAGTCGGTCAGAGTGGTTACTACCTTGAGTGGCTGCGCAAATGCAGTTACCGGCATCGCTGCAAAGACCAGAGCAGTTAAGAAAGATATTATAATTTTTTTCATCTGTTTTCTCCTGACTATCAGTAACGATCGTGTTTGTGCGGGCCGGCAGACCAGATACATTGCAGCATCAGACGCCGCTCATCAGGCCCCATATTATTGCCCGATTTATAGTTGAATTCGAGCCGGTATTTGACCCATGGGCTCTGCTGCCAGGTCAGGTAGGGACAGAGCTGCCATTCATTCGGACTGTCGGCAACGACTGCCAGGGGTGCCAGGGCAAGACCAGGCACAGCAGCGTATTTCTGGCTGTCGGGCTCAAAGTAGTCGATACGCAAACCAGACTCAAGCTGACGATCCAGCTTCCAGTGCAGATTGGTGTAGCCTCCCCAGGCGGTAACGCTGCCGCGATCACCGGTATCAGGCCGCAGAATATCTTTTCTGACGCCGTAAAACTCGGTTCGCCACATGAAGTTGCGATAGCGCATGTTGTCTGTCGGTTCCCAGAGATGAGTAAAAGCAAGCCCGAAACCATATACAGGGCGGGTTTCATCGATCTGTTCAACGACGCCGGCACGGTTGACCGACCACTGATCGTTAACGCCGGCCAGAGCGGTGAGACCAAGTTCGTGATAAGTATCGGCATTGACGTCTTTGAATGCTTTAAAATGCAGCAGCATCGAGGGCATGCCCCTGGTATTTCCGGCAAACAATCTCGGGTTGGTAGATTCGGTCAGCTGCATGGTCAACTCTTGTGTTGTTCTGCCTGACGCTCCCAGCTGCCAGTCGAGGGAAATACCGTTCTGACAGAGGCCGCCGTCGCCGAGCACTCGCCGCATCGCCAGCGGGAAATCGTTCTGGTCAAGACCGGCCATGTGCCAGCGTTGAACTATGCCGAACTGCTGCCTGAACTTGCCTATGGTGAAGTTGAGGTTGGGAGTCAGACCATAACGGGTTATATAAGCTTCACCTATATTTGAAATATCTTCTTTGACCGGCACCGCACCTTTGAACCTGGTGTATGGGTCAAGATAGGTTTCGTAATGAATGCCAAGATTGCGCATGCTGGCATCTGAGTTCTGGCGCTGGTTATCGATGCTCTGCAGGCGATAAGCGAAGTCGCCGACAATGCTGATTTCGGGGTTTTCGGCCTGCCGGCTGAGATCTCCGGCAATGAATTTACGCTCTTCATCGCTGGTTTTCGCTGGCAAAGCCGCTTCGGCCGAACGACTTTCAGCAGCGGCAGCCTGACGCAGTGCCAGCAGCTCGCTGTCGGATTCATCGACTGTTGCAGCCACGACAGTGGACTGCTGATCTGCCGGGTTGACGGCACCGACGGGCGCCTTTCCCTTGAGAAAATCGATCTGAGCAGTAAGAGATGCGATCTGTTGCTGATAATCCGACTGCATCTCAACAAATCTGTTTTCGAGGTCGGCGAGCCTGGCTTCAAGCCCTGAGACATTATCTGCTACAGCCGGGACGGGTAAGTTTACGACATAAATTACGAGCAAAAGGCAAAGAACAAAACGTTCAGTTTTCATGTGAAGTCCTCTGAAATGATTTAATGCACGCTAAAGTGCAGCGTAAAAAGCAATTTATCCAATCATTTCAGGCGGCGGGCCGCGCGAAAAATACAGCAGAAAGTCAGTTGTCGACAGGCGCTGGCCGCAGACAGGGGGTTCACAGATGAAGGTTCTGGCGATCTGCATGGAAAAAGGCGCAGACAGACTGCTTGAAGCCAGTTGAAGTGCAAAGTCACAGATATTGCACGCTGTCTTTGCATGTGATTCGCTTAACGAATGGTTATCAGTGCAGTGCGGCCTAAACGCAGGCTTTTTGCAACATGAAGTCTCACATTCTCCTGAATGTGAGGATCCCAGCCGATCCGCGTCTGAAAATCCAAAAGCAAAATGCAACGGATATGAGGCGATCCATAAAGTGAGCAGAACAATCTGCAAAGCGCCGACTGCCCTGAAAACTTTTGAAACTGCTCTTTTCATCTTCATTTACACCGTTGTCTGAATCTCGCTAACAAGCTTTGCGCCTATGGTTGGATAATACAACAGAGAATTTGTCGTGTCAACTCAAATTGGCATAAGCCAAAAATAATTCTTGCTTTTGCGCTGGTAATATTTTATATTACAAATAGAAGATAAATTCTTGAGTGGCACTCATCATTTATCGAAGCGGCAGGTAACCGCTTAACGGAGCAATCTGGTTTAGACCAGGGAAGGAGCTTATCATGCCAGGATTTGACAGAACCGGACCTAATGGACAGGGTCCCAGAACGGGCTGGGGAACGGGCGATTGCCCGACGCAGGAAACAACAGCACAGCCGATGCGAGGCAGCAGAGGGCGGGGAATGGGCCGACGCGGTTTCGGCGGACAGGGCTTCAGCGCTGGTGGAGGGCGTGGAATGGGCATGCGGATGCGCAATCGCTTCTTCGCGCAGAACAACGCACCAGCCGCCAATGCGCCAGGCGCAGAAATAGACGAACTCTACAACATGGTCGAAACTCTGCGCGAGCAGGTGGCAGAACTCAGCAGTCGTCTCGAAAAGACCGACCCCGACAAGGAACAGAAATCCTGATCAGGTTTCTGCCAGAAGATGCAAACTCAAAACGGCAATAACCTAAAACCCGTTATGGCAGCCAGCTCTCATGCTGGCTGCCTTCTTTGCGGCAGCAAAAACCCGCTGTCAATGCACCTGCATTTTGCCGTTGACGACCAGCAGATTGTACACGCCAGTTTTCAGGCGCACGACATGCTGCAGGGATATCAGGGCATCGTACACGGTGGTGTGATCTGCGCCCTGCTCGACGCGGCCATGACCCACTGTTTGTTCAGCCAGGCCATCGAGGCGGTAACCGGCGAGATGAGTGTAAAATTTGTATTGCCGGTGCCTTGCCGCGCTCTGCTGGGTCTGCGCGCCTGGGTAGAAAAAGCCTGCAACCCGCTCTATGTATTGAAGGCTGAGCTGAGCGGCGATGGACGCCTTCTCGCCAGCGCCGAAGCCAAGTTCATGCGCACAGTAAGCTAGTCCTCTGTCACATAAGAGTTCAAGAATTAAATCTTAGAGT
>CAZMWO010000266.1:0-5273 GCA_964569565.1 uncultured bacterium
GCTCGATATCCCCAGTTGGGAGCCATCCGACTGTCCCCTTTGCGCGGAAGGCATCCCAATCCGCAAACCCGGCAGCAGCGACAAGGTAAGTATCTGAGGTAGAGCACTTTGCCCAGGATTGATCTGACGGCATCCACTGCTTCGGAGGCGAAGCTCCTGGCTGAACTGCTGAGCTTTTTCGACCTGTTCTCTGGTCAGTATGGTGCGGTATGGGTCGCGCAGAACGTTGGTTCCACAATGGATTTCGCCCATCGAGCTGTGATAGGGTGTGTCGTCAACGAAGTGTACCTTGTTGCCCTGAGCCTTCAGGCGTGCTTCGATGGCCTTGTCGAACGAGGGAATGCGGGTGGCCGGCACGATCAGGTGGTCGCGCACGACCAGCAGATTGACGACTCCGGGAAGAAATGCACAGCAGCGTCTTGGGCTGGTAGTGCCCGAACCTTCAAACAGAGTAGGCCAGGATACTTCTTCGAAGTCGCGGTTGTAATCTTTTGAGCTGTTGCGGATAAACTGTTTCATGCGACCGACATTGTCTTCGATAATGTCGTTGATGGCATAGTTGAGAGCGATGAAGTCGCCTTCGCGGGTGCCTTTGCCGGCGTTTGGATCATCGAGCTGGGCGACAAGAAGTTTTTTGACCTTGAGCAGAAAGTCGCGGTCGTAGCCACTTATTTGCGCCAGATCAGAATCTGGTGAGTTTCTGATAAGTTCGAACGCGTAAGCTGTATCAGCTCTGATGACTGAGTAGCCACCTGGTGCCCAGGCAGTTGGAACAAAGCTGACATATTCATCGATATGACCTACCGTGAGCCACGAAGTATCACCAAGGAACATGCGGTTTTTGTAACCGTTGTCCTCGAAAAACTTTTTGCAGGGGCCGGTGATGGTGCTGCCGGCGACCATGATGTCGTCAAATGGGGATACTTCGAGATTTCCACCGTAATCGCCATGTGACTGAGCGCTTGACGGGTTTTTAAAATACACGAGATCCCACATTTCAGCAAGAACACCTGGAAGTCTTGCCAGACCGCGGCCGCGATTCGAGTCGAAAACAGCCTGTACGAGCTTGCCCGAGCCTTTGAGCTCGGCGGCGCAGATTTCCATGCAGTCCTGCATCCAGATGTCAGAACTGGTGAATTTTGTGTTTACTTCGACATATTTTTCGGCATCCTGGGCTGAGATGCCAAGTGCCGGAATCGGATTGCCGCTACCGGATATGATGTGCAGCTTGACTATGTCATCGCCACTGAGCTGGCTGCTCTCATTGATGTGTTTGATTACATTAAAAAGGTCTTTAACGAATTTCTGGGTGTTGTAGGCAGAGACAACCAGAACCTTCTGGGGCAGGTGGTTGTTGTTAACGAGTTTGATGCGGCTTACTTCGCTCATAGGCGGAGCGGCCAGCAGAAGGTTTGTACAGCAGACAGAAAAAAGAACAAACACGCTTAGACAGTAACGCCAGTTCAATCTTATCATTTTTCCTCCTCGACTCATTGCACACTTATTTTCCAGCGCTTTCAATGAATACATGAAAAAATTATACACCCAGAATGCAAATTTTCAAAGGGGGGGCACAGCAATTTTTTTGCAGGGTTCTATTGATCGGGTTTCAGGTTGGCAATAAGTTCGTGTTGCTGCAGTATTTGCAGCGCCTGGTGAAGCAGTTGACGACAGCGTTCGCGGGAAATGTCAAGCCTGCGGCCAATTTCTGCCAGGCTCAGCTGTTCCTCGGAAAAGCCGTAAAAGTGATTCACGACATAGCGCAATCTCTCAGGCAGTTCTACTATGGCTTGTTGTACCGCCTCATTTTTAAGATTTTCAAGAGCCTGCTCTTCCGGGGTCAGAGTCTTACGGTCGGCGAGATAATATTCAAGTGCGCCATCTTCGTCGTCATCACCGGTTTTGGCATAAATAGAGACGGGAGTCTGGGTAATGTTGAGTACACTGAGAATCTTTTCTTCTTCAAGCCCGGCCAGTTTCGACAGTTCTTTCAGGCTTGGCGGTCGCTGAAACTGGTTTTCAAATTCCTGAATCTGCCGTCGTAGTTTGTGGGCGACCGTAAGCAGATGGTGCGGAATTTTCAGGGCAGACCCCTGACTCGCGACAGCTCTCTGCATGTAATAACGTATCCAGTAGGCGGCGTAGGTCGAGAAACGGTACCCCAGTGTGTAGTCGAACTTGGCGATAGCCTTTATCAGGCCGATGTTGCCTTCCTGAATAAGATCCATCAATCCCATGCTGCCACCCGAAAAGTTTTTGGCTATACGCAGCACCAGCTTGAGGTTGGCCATCAGAAAAACTTCAGAGGCATCGCGATCGCCCGCGATCTTTTTCGCGAGCTCGAGCTCTTCTTTGCGCGAAAGCGGCTTTTTTGACAGTTCAGCGAGGTAGATATCGACGAGCGTGTTGCGCTTAATGCGATCCGAGGTGATTATCTTCAGCTTCTTTTTCTCGACGATGTCTTCAAAAAGGCCTTCATGCAGAACCCCGATATCCCAGCCTTTTTTTACGAAACACTCATCGCAGGTACGCCCGGTGCAGGTTATCTGTTGCTTCTCTTCCGGGCTGCGGCGGGAAAAATATCTGTAACACTCTATTATCTGCTGCTGCCTGACCGGGCAATTGGGGTTTGGGCAGTCTATCAGTTCGTGGCAGAAACGAAACCCTTTCTGCCCTATGCTCTTTTCTGCTTCGGGTAGTGTCTCTTCAGTCGCAACAGCTATTTCAAGCCCGGCTGTAATATCATCGACGACTGTGTCCTCTTCAGGAAATCCGGGACTTTTTATCTGATCAGCTTTTTGCGGCTGATCTGCGGTGTCTGCCCCCGTCGGGCCAGCTGTCTGGTCAGCCTCTGGCTTCTTTGCTTTTTCTTCTTCAGCTTCTTCTTCTGGCAGCAGGCTTTCCGGGGTGGGGTCAGGAATTTCGGGAAACATGCTTTCGCTGATGAGTCCGATCTCCCAGCCCATACGATAATTGCAGCGGTCACAGGGGGCATAGGGGCAGTCTTCAGGAGTTATAGGGTGTTGCAGTTTCTGCTCAAGAAAGACCCAGCAGCGCATGATCTGATGTTTTTGCACCGGACAGTCATATCTCGGACATTTATGCGCTTCATAGCAGTACATTTATGTTTTCAGTTCCCTGGTTCTTTTGGCAGCAGCCAGATTCCGGCAAAAATCAGGACAGCTCCAACAATTCCAGATACAGAAAGAGATTCTCCCAACCATAGCCAGCCTGTCAGCACTCCGCCGACCGGCTGGGCATAGAGCGTAACCGCCATCACTCCTGCATTCGTGTGTTTCAGAATGATGTTCCAGATAACAAATGCGAGAGCGTTGCAGATGATACCCAGATACATTATTGCAATTAGTGACTCTCTTGTAAAGTTTAGCGGCCATATTTTAATTACTTCAAGATAAACGACTGGAAAAAGCAGTGCGGCACCGATGAAAAAACTCAGGGAAGTTGCTCTGACAGCGCCTATTCTAAGCGCCAGAGGTTTCATCATTATTGAGTAAACCGCAAACAGAAATGTCGAAACGACAATCATCAGGTCACCCAGAAACTCACCGGAACCGCTCAGCTCGGCCATCAGCTGGGCCGGCGCTTTGCCGGCAAGCATCAGTATCAGCGCTCCGGCAATTGCAATCACGGTCGCCAGAACCGTTTTTCTGCCAAGACTTTCGCCAAGAAAGAGAATGGCAAGGACTATTGTGAAAACGGGTTCGAGAGAAGACGCTATCGAAGTCTTCGTCGATGTGGTCAGGGTCAGGCCAAGATTCAAAAGAATGTTTGATGCGGCCAGGCCAAATGCTCCGATCAGGAAGAGGCTTTTCCAGTCCTGTGATTTGAGAGGCTGGCGGTTACGGCCGGGCAGCAGAATCAGAAAGAAGCCGCCAAGAAAAAACCTTATAAAAGCAAGCGTCGATGGCGGAACTACATCGAGAGCATACTTGGCTACCGCATAAGACGCGCCCCAGCACAGATTTACAGCCAGCAGAATAATGAAAGCACTGCCAGCAGAAAGTTGATAATTGTGCCGAGAGTCTTCTGCCGTCATAAAATTTCGGGCTGTTGCGCGAGCTCCTCTTCGGTAATTTTCAGGAATACTTCTTCAAGATTGTTGCCGGGCAGGCTTGCGCGGCGCTGTAGTTCAGACATATTGCCGAGGGCGACGATATCACCCTGCCTGATTATGGCGATGCGGTTGCATAGATCCTGGGCGACCGAAAGCGTGTGCGTTGTAAGAAACACCGTTTTACCTTCAGCAATAAGGCGTTTGAAGAAATTCTTGGCAAGTTTAACACTTTTGGGATCCAGGCCGACAGTAGGCTCATCGACGACAAAGATTTCGGGGTCATGCAGAATCGCTGCGCTCATGGCAACTTTCTGTTTCATTCCATGCGAATAACTCTCTATCAGCTCGTTGCGACGTTCCCACAGATCGAACATACGCAGCATTTCTTCCCCTTTGCTGACGATACGCTCCTGTGCAACATTGTAGAGTCCGCCCATGAAGTCGAAATATTCAAGTGGTGTCAGCTTTTCATAAAGGTATGGCCGGTCAGGAACATAGCCAATCATTGCCTTGGCCTTGTCGGGTTGGGCAAACAGGTCGTGGGGGCCGATAAAAATCTGGCCCGCGCTTGGCTGAATAATACCGGAAAGTATTCTGATCAGGGTCGTTTTGCCGGCTCCGTTCGGGCCGAGAAAGCCGAAGAGTTCGCCCCGGAAGATGTCGAGACTTACTGATTTGAGGGCGGTGAAAGTGCCATACTGCTTTTTTATCTCGCAGAATCTGATGACAGGCTCATTCTGGTTCATAATTTTCGATTGTGTCGAGTCCTTTGCGGAAAGGTATATACACCCAGATGGCGGTTGAACCGAGCAGCAGAATCAGGCTGATGAGCACCAGCGTTATTCCTGACGAGCCTCTCGCCATGTAGAAACGATTAAAGAACATTCTGTACATCGGATAAACTTCGATAACAAGTAAATTGATTATGTAAAATCCTGAAAGAAGCATATAAATAAAGCCGCCGTAGGATCCTGCAATTTTGAGGGGTGAATCTGCCGAAAAGTCGGCATAAACCGCACCTACACCGATGGCCAACGAAGTAATCACCAGAGTTATCAGGATGACATTGAAATAGCTCATGTACATCAGTATCGGGTTGGAAACCTTGAAAACCGAATTGGTGACCACGCATAAGATGATGCCGAGCAGCAGCATGGGTAGAAGGTAGAGCGCCAGTTTTGTCGAAAGAATCTTGCGT
>CAZMWO010000267.1:0-5260 GCA_964569565.1 uncultured bacterium
ATTTTTCGACATTGCCGGCAATTTTTAACTCGACCGGCAGCTTTTTCAAGGCACACTTTTACCGATATATTTTCTTATAGCCGGCTCCGCAATTTATCGCCCGGGCTGTTTCAACAACTGAATAAGATCGTGGCTACGCACGATCTATCCTTCTTCGTTAGGCACGCTCGATACACGCCGCGATCGCGACCGTCGGAGCCGCGACGGTGTTCAGGAACTCGACTGAAGCGACGTGAAGGATCCGCCAGCCAGCGACCTGCGTGAAGCGAGCGCGCAGCTCATCCTCTGTGATGGCACGCGGCACGTTCTCGATAGGGAACTCGACTGCGAACTCGTGGAGGTACAGGCGGCCTCCGGGCACGAGCGCGACCGCCAAGTCCTCGACCAGTCGATCGGTCTCCGCATCGTCGAGCAGGTGCAGGAATCCCGAATCGAACACCGAGCCGAAGCGGCCGAGGGCTGAGGGCCGGGTGGCATCCGCGACCCGGAAGGTCAGCCGCTGCGCGACCTCGTCAGGAAGCGCCGAGCGTTTGGCTTGCGCCTGCTCGATGGCGCTCTCTACGAAGTCCACGCCCACGACCTCGTGTCCGAGGCGCGCCAGATGGATCGCGAGGTCACCGGAGGCGCAGCCGAGGTCAAGCGCCGGGTCCAGCGGAGGGAACTGCTCTATCATCGTCCCCATAGCCGGCTGGACCCCGCCGATGTCCCAAGGGGCTGAACCTTGGTAGACGGAGTTGAAGAAGGCGTGCGGATCGGACCCGAAACGACTCAAGGGGACTCCTTCGATGATTGATGTGCGTAACGCCAGTCGTGACTGCGGTCATTTTCCGCGTCGATGCACTGGTTATGCGACTTTATGGTTCTTGATTTTCTTTTCAGGCTTTTTATTCTTCTGTGAATAAAATTCTAGCAGCTCATTATCAGACATAGACTTGGTCTCAAGATATAGATTATCTCTTATTTTTCGAACCATATCCACGCATTGTAAATTAGTCTTTTTCATTTCTTGCAACCTCCATCGGGGAGTAAATCTGAATTTGTCTGTAACCAAGCTCGATGTTGGCAGAATTGTAAAGCAGAATCTTGTCAAATCTTACAATATGCTTAAAGTTCCAGCTGACCAGAACATCGGCATTTGCATAAGTAGCAATAGCAATATGAAGGAGGTCGTTGGCAAATTTTGGTTTTAAAATAGCTTTAGCCAAATAGGCATGACGAATCTCAAGAATTTCCTGGTTGAGTTGAATGATCTCGGGTTCCAGTTTGAGGAAACCTTCAAATTTCTTCTGAACTTCGGCCGGCGCAAATTCAATTTCCTTTTCAACTACTACCGATGTCAGCGGAACAAGAATTTTGTCTTCAAAATTTTTGAAGAGCACATTTGACCACTTCTCAAATTCTGGATCGAAGCAGCCCCCAATTACAGATGTATCAACATATACCCTGATCTTCTTCACATTTTACCCTTTGAAGCATCTCAATCACTATTATATCAGAAACCTTGTTTGTTCGCATTTTGTCGCATAACAACTGGTTGAGCGGGCGAAGCGGAGCTTTGTCCGCTCGAACCGACTTGTTAACCGGTTTCCGCCTCTCTACAACATTTATCCGACGATGTGGTTATATCCATCGTCTGCTTACAAATTATCGCATGTTCGACAAATTGTCCATGGATTTTGGCAGAACATTGAGATGTCCGAGCAAAGGCAGCTTCGGCCCGCATATTTCCGCAAAATCAAAAAACTCGCATCAGCCTTTCAAAAGTTAATTCTGAATCCATGATCAGGCAATTTCGCAATAATCTTGATAGGGTCGAATTTTTGGTCGAGGCACTTGGTAGGCCATTTGTATCTATTTGACATTTTTCAATTTAACAGCGGTTGCATAGGCTTCAGAAATTTCTTTTGTTTTGCTTTCAGCCAAGGCCTTCAAATCCTTTCCAAGAGTTGCTACCTTATCAGGATGATACTCTTTCATTAATTTTCTATAAGCGATCTTTATCACTTTACAACTACAATCAGGGTTTATTTCCAAGACTTCATACCACTGTAGTTTGGTTTTTACCCTTTCAGAAACTGCAATTTTTTTTATCAAATGCACTGATCTATCGTGTAAATTCTCAGTGAAATAGACCTGAAATCGGGCCGTTTTTCTCAGTTTTCGTTACCATTTTGAGTAATTTTCATTGAGCTTTTGTACAACACGTTGTCATGTAAAATGTTGAGATATGAGCAAAGCTTACTCTTCGGAGTTATGGTGAAAAAGTTCCCCTTGCTCGAAAAAAGGAGGTGTGATACTTTTTTGAATCCGAAAAGCAAATCCTATCAGGGAGGTCTGACGATGCTCAGACGATGAATCGTGCGTGCGATGGGTTACATCGGTTCGATGTGGGCGCCATCGGTTGTCTTACCCGGTTTTTGGGCGATTCGCATCGGAGGGACCTCGTGAGGTGAGAGCCTTCCTTGCATCGTTCGAAGATCGCGGATGATGCTATGAAATGAAAGGAAGGTTTTCCAATGTCTGAAAAATATGTTCCCATGTGGCAGAAACTCGGGCTGAATCTGCCGGCCCACGAAGTGTTGCTCTCGGTTCTGGGCAAAGCCTATCAGGATGTCTTGCTCTCCCAGAAGCAGCGTCCCTCCGGCATGAGTTACTTCGATTTCGTCATGAGCGAGGTCCATGGCCTTCGCATCGAAGAATTGATGAAGGAAAAGGCCGCAGGCCGCAAGGTCGTCGGTGCATACTGCGTCTTCGTTCCCGAGGAAATCGTTCTGGCGGCTGATGCTTCCCTGGTTGGGTTGTGTGCCGGCGCGGATTTCGCCGTGGAAGAGGTAGAGAAATGGTTGCCGCGCAACACCTGCGCTCTGATCAAGTCGGCGTTTGGCTTCAAGCTGGGCAAGGTGTGTCCCTATCTTGAATCGGCGGATCTGGTGGTGGGCGAGAACACGTGCGACGGCAAGAAAAAAGCCTACGAAACCTTCGCCTCTCTTGTGCCGAACCTGTATGTGATGGATTTGCCTCAGATGAAAAGCGAAGAGGGAAGAGCCCTGCTGAGAGCCGAGTATGTGAGGTTTCTGAGAGAGATCGAGCGTCTGACCGGTATCACGATCGATGTCGGGCGTTTGCGGAAGGGCATCGAGACGACCAACGCGAAACGGCAGGCACTGCATCGACTGATGGGGCTGCGCGCTGCTGTTCCCGCGCCTATTTCCGGTCTCGATGCGCTTCTGGCGAGTCAGGTGTCGTTTTACGATGATCCCAGGCGTTTTACCGAATCCGTGAACAAGATCAGCGACGAGCTCGAACAGAGAATTGCTCAGAAACAGGGCGTTTGCGCGGAAAAAAACCCGAGGCTCCTGGTTTCCAGCTGTCCCATGGCGGTTCCCAACTGGAAGTTGCCCGCCATCGTCGAAACCTCGGGAGCCATCATCGTGGGCGAGGAATCGTGCGTTGGGGCACGCGGCCAGAGGAATCTGACCGCCGACACCGGTGCGACGGTCGATGAACTTCTGGATGCCATCGTCGATCGCTACTTCCAGATCGATTGCGCGGTTTTCACGCCGAACCCGGACCGGCTTAGCCACATCCGGGAGATGGCCGCGATCTTCCGGGCCGATGGAGTCATCCATTATGGCCTGCAGTTCTGCCAGCCCTATCAGATGGAAGCCATTCCCGTGGAACAAGCCCTGGAGAAGGATGGAATTCCGGTGCTTCGTCTCGACACGGATTACGGCCAGGAGGACATCGGGCAGCTCAAGACCCGGGTGGAGGCGTTTGTCGAGCGCATCCGCGACAACCGGGCGTGAACGGCGGACGTCAGGTCGGCATCGATATCGGCTCACGAACCATCAAGGTGGCGCTCGTCGAGGACGGGCGCATGACGGCGATGCGGTGCGGCGATTCCGGTTTTGATCCGTTGGTAAACGCCAGGGCCTTGTTGCAAGGCCTGTCATACGACCGGATCATGGCCACCGGCTATGGCCGCCACCTGTTCGAGGTGGCGCACGATACTCCGACGGTAACGGAGATCAAGGCACACGCGACCGGCATGCGCTTTGTATTTCCCGAAACCCGGCTTATTCTGGACATCGGAGGCCAGGACAGCAAGGTCATCGCTCTCGATGACAAAGGAAAAATCAGCAAGTTCGAGATGAATGACCGCTGTGCCGCCGGGACCGGGAAGTTTCTGGAAATCATGGCACGCACCCTTGGCTTCACGCCGGATGATTTCGGCCGGGAAGCACTGGCGGCGACCGGAGACCTCCAGATCAACAGCATGTGCACGGTGTTTGCCGAATCGGAGGTGACTTCGCTGCTGGCGAAGGGCGCAGAGCGGCGCGAGATCGCCATGGGCGTGCATCGGTCGGTGTTACGCCGCGCTCTCGGCATGTTGAAGCGCTTCCTGCCCTCGGGGTGCGTGGCCTTTTCTGGTGGTGTGGCCCGAAATCCGTGTATGGTTCATCTTTTGCGCGAAGCTGTTCCGGAGCTTCTTGTTCCCGAGTTCCCGCAGATGACGGGGGCCATCGGAGCCGCTCTGCTGGCGAATCAGTAAACCCTTTCCGCCCGGTCAGGCCGTTCGCGGCCCGGCCGGGCGAACAGGGTGCCAGTTCAACCTTCTGCAAGTCAAACATGCCCGCTGGTGCCATACAACCATCCGGCGACTTGGTTGCCCTTCCGGTCCGCCAGAGAACCAGTAGCCAGACGCAGAATCAGCGACGTCGCCTCCGCAAAACCCGTCACCAGGCCCACTATCAGAGCCGATGCTCCCAGAGAGCCCGGCAACGGGCCGTATAAGGCCTTGCCATCCAGGTTTTAGAGCCAAAAACACCCATTAAGAGATCTGGAACACTAAGAACAACGTCAATGCTCTCCCAGAAAATAGCGAATCCGTCGGCAAGAACTTTTACCTGGGCTAGTTCGTCAGATGAAGCATCGGAAAGACCTTCTGCCAAGCTGGTTGGAAACATAAATGAAACGCCAGAGCGCAGGTCAACTACAACTCGATCTGATTTGCGATCGTATTTGACAGCAACGGCCCTGGGTTCAGTCTTGTCAGCTAGAAGACCAGCTTTTTTAGCTTTACGGATTTCTCCGGCTAGATCCTTTGTTGAAATATTGCATTTATCCATGAATTTTCCTCTAAGCCTCAGACAATTTTGCCTGATGAGCTAAAACAATACTCATTGCCTTTATGATCTCCTGGTTTTTCATGTTAATCACTTCAAGAAGTCTTGGTCGGGTTTCAGTGTCTCCAATTGTT
>CAZMWO010000268.1:0-5240 GCA_964569565.1 uncultured bacterium
CGCTTCTATCCTGATGCGCCCAAGTATCACCCACATCCTGTGGGCGACTGCGGATCATATTCTCTTTCAGAATATCGCGCTGAAAGGCTTTACATCAACTAATTCACCGGCGCTGACACGGTCGCGGTCGTGATCGAGAATGATAAAAGCATTGGCGCGACTCATCGAACTGAGCATGCCCGACCCCTGGCGCCCACTTGTTTTCACCTGCCATTCACCATTTTCGTCGCGGCTTATGATAGCGCGCAGCACTTCGGTACGACCGGGCAATTTGCGCAGATCTTCACTGGCGCATGCTTTAAAAACAGGTATAATCGGCTGATCGGTAATTCCCAACATTTTTTCGATGGCCGGCAGCACAAAGAAATAGAAGGTAACCATGACGGCAACCGGGTTGCCGGGCAGGCCAAAGAAAGCAGCCTTGCCGATGCGCCCGTAAGCCAGCGGGCGCCCGGGTTTGATCGCCACCCGCCAGAAATCGACCTGACCTGACTGGCGCAATGCCAGCTTGGTAAAATCAGCTTCTCCCATCGAAACGCCGCCTGAAGAAATTATGACGTCAGCACGTTCACCGGCATCATTAAAGCTATGCAAAAGCGGGTCGATATTATCTGGCAAAATGCCAAGATCGATGATTTCTATATCAGGCCGGCTGAGCGCAGCCATAAGACTGTAACGGTTACTGTCATACAGACCGCCGGCCGGCAACGGCTGACCGGGCAGCTGAACTTCGTTACCGGTCGAAGCAACCGCAATTTTGAGACGACGCCTGACCTCTACCGCGCAAATTCCTAATGAAGCAAGCAGACCTACGTCAGGCGGTGTCAGCCTGCGACCGGCCGCCAGAACTGTTTCGCCGGCACTGATGTCTTCACCGATGTGACGCACGTTTTTGCCGGCTTTATAACGATAATTGAGCTTTATATAGCCATCTTCGAGCTCGACATGCTCCTGCATGACGACTGTATCGAGAGGATCAGGAACGGCGGCGCCGGTCATTATGCGCAGACACTCGCCCCGGACTATGTTTCCTGAATATTTCTCACCGGCAAGTGCTGTATCCTTGATAAACAGCCGAGCCGAGCCGTCTTCGGCAATATCGGCAGCATGCAGAGCATAACCATCGACACCTGAATTGGTATGCGCAGGCACATTGATCGCAGAAACCACATTACGATGCAATATCCGGCCGCAGGCTCTTTCCAGCGCCACAGGTTCACTGTCAGAAACAGTCGAGACCCCGTTAAGAATGCGCGAAAGTGCCTCTAGATAAGGCATCAGACCAGGCTCAAAAATATCGCCTTCTGCTGTTTGCGTGCGCATCACCCAACAACCGCCGTTTCCCTGGCATTTACTTCAGCTCTGCAGCTGCAGAAAATACCACTTTCCCCCCGCCCGGTCAAACACAAAAAAACAGCCCGGCGACGGCCGGGCTGAATTTTGTTGCGAGGCCCAAAGACGGGTTTGCTTCTGGATAAATCAGTTTCCTTGCTTATCCAGCCGGCGTCAACCGGCGCCGGGTTCGGTGGTTGCGAGACTGATGCGTTTGACCAGAACGCCTTCGCGCTCGTTGGGGTCGGCGAGCAGCAGCAGAATCGAACCATCCGGCGCGAGCCGGCAATAACGCATAACGCCCATGGCTGTTGGCTGCGGAATCGCACGTCGGGCGACTACCTTGCTGTGTTTAACTGCAAAAAGCGTGGTTTCGGCATCGAGCTCGCCGCTGGCCGTGGTTACCATGAAAATATCGCGTTGTTCATTGTCGCAGCCAAGATATTCGACCGCCATGATTTCGCGTGGAGACTCAGGTGCTGGCGCGATCCAGAGCGGTTGCCCATCTTCGCGCATAACATTGCCCGGATAAACGATCTTGTCGCCCATATCGCGCGGCGGCGGTATGATAACGGCCTTGCCGTATTTATCAGTCTCGATGGCAGCATATTGTGGCAGTTGCCTGAGCACGCCTTCGGCAGCAACCTGCATTACCCGCTCTTCGGCATCTTTAACACACCAGCTGTCGCTACTTTTCGCAACCATCAGCAGATTGACCGGCTGATTTTCGACTGCGACCTTTATAAAATCAAGCTTTTCCGGCTTGTTCAGATCGAGCACATAGATGCCAGAAAAGGCGTAGCCGCAAAATGCCAGCTGATTCTCGCCAGCCGCCATATCACAAAAATAGCTGTCTTCGCCAATTCCATCGACTGCTGGAAGGGGCATAGACTTTTGCTGACCATCTGGAGACAGCTTTATAACACGGTGGTCTCTGCCCAACAGATATATAGTGCCATCAGGCGTAGCACTGACACCGGTAAAGTTGCCAGCGACGAAAACACCGGCCTCGCTTGAGGGCGCTGCAGTTTCAGCTCCGAAAGCCGCCGGTATTATAGCTATTGATGCAAGAATTATTACAATGAGTTTTGTCATTTCATGCTCCAGTTATTCAAGAACCATGCAGGGATGAGTTGAACCGGCTCCGCGCCACCATGCCGAAAATTCAGAGAAAGACATCGAGCGATCGACCTGGCTCCTGCCGGGATCGTTGTAATAGATTCTGCCTGAGTCATCGATGCCCTTGATTACGACGTAATGCCCCTTAACATGCGCAAGAATCGGCTTGCCTGCCTTGATCTGAGTGCGCACCCATGACTGTGTCACGCAATAATGCCACTTGGCATTCGGGTAACCGTATTTTTTGGCGCCCTTCTGCAGGCCTGAATGCCCGGTGCCATTGGCTGCGGTAGCTCCACAGACATACCAGAGATCAGAAGCCAGTGCGTCAACATTCTTACCGGTATAGTGCGCGAGTATCATGGCCAGTGAGGTCGGGCCACAGGCAGAACCTGGTGCCGGACACTTAACCTTCATCTGGCATTTCTGCGGAACATTGATGACAACCTTGCCACCGCTGCCGACAGTTGGTTTTGCCGCAGAACTCGACGAACTCGAAGAACTTGAGCTGCTCTCAGAGCTCGAAGAAGACGAAGCAACCGCAGGCTTTTTGCCGGCTGCCCCATCTTTTGAAGCCTTAACGCCGGCTGTCAGAGAAAGCGCGCCGCCGCTGGAGGTATCACCGGGGTAATAAGGCTCATCGCCTGAAGCCGGTGCGCCGGGTATGCTGACATAGTTCTTGTGCATGTAACCCTGCTGGCCATCGACTTCGACCAGATAAAATTCGCCAGATACGCCGAGAACCTTGACCGAAGCGCCGGTTCGGTAAGTCGAAAGAACATCGCCCCAGGGCCATGAGCGCATGCGCAGGGTCGAGTTGCCGACGCTGACACTGCCATCGACCGGAAAACCGTCTTTGGCCTCGACACCAGCTGCTTTGGCGGTTTCAACATCGGTAATACCTGCCGGCAGCGAAACGCTGTCAGTCAGCTTAACCGAAACATCTTCGCCAAACGGATTTTCATTTGAAAACGAGGCTGCAGGCCATAATATAACTGCCAGAAACACAAATAATATCAGATGAAGTTTTTTCACAGCAGTCCCTCCCTTGATGATACTAACTATACTACCAAACTTTTCATCCCGTGGTTTTCAAAAATTTTACTGTCACTGCCCCCCACACACATCAGCATCGATGTCTTCGAGATCGGTCTCTCCTTCACCTTGCGCCTGCTGCTTCGCTTTCTTATTCTGTGCATTTGCGGAAGCTTCCATTTCTCTTTATCAAAATGCCCAAAGCTCTGAAGCTCTACGTGAGAATCGATCGCTAAGCAGTCATAGATGCTCTCTTTCCTCATCGATCGCATTCGGGTTCGCTACCCATCTTTCAGCTGCGTCTCCGAGCCCAGGTGAGGCCCTTCTTAATCGCTTTGCGAAATGTTTCACCAAATTTATTGACACTCTTAACTTTGCCGATTATACTTGAGTTGTGAAATATTGCACAGCGTGATTTTTGTAACACCTCAAAGCAGTGAAGGCAGTATGACTAAAAAAGAAAATAAAATCTCCGAAAAAACCATAGAGCGCCTCAGCGTCTACCGGCGCTACCTCAAGGATCTTCTCAAAAAGGGCAAAGACCGTGTGTACTCGCATGAACTGTCGCAGATCGTATCAGGAACAGCTGCCCAAGTCAGGCGCGACCTCATGGAAGTAGGCTGCAGCGGCTGCTCGAGCAAAGGGTACGAGATCAGTCAGCTCATCGACGAAATCTCAAAAGTTTTGGACTGCAGCAACAAACAAAATATAGCGCTGATCGGCGTTGGCAACCTGGGTCGAGCCCTGCTCGGCTATTTTTCAGGCTCGCGCGACAACTTCGATATAGTCGCAGCCTTCGACAGCGACCCCGGCAAATGCGACCGTATCATCTGCGGCAGACGCTGTTACAGCATGGAACAACTCCCCACCATGATCGGCGAGCTTAAGATCACCACTGCAATTCTGGCCGTACCGGCTGACAGTGCTGAAAAAGTAGCGCAGACCCTTATCAACAATGGCATCAAGGCGATTCTGAATTTCGCTCCAAGACACATCACAACCGGCAGCGGGGTTTTTATCGAGACCCTCGATATGACCAGCGCACTCGAAAAGGCAATTTACTTTTCCCGGAAAAATACATAGCAAAGGAAAGTCAACATGAGCGTGGTAGAAAAAATCATCCAACAGATCTCCAATCCCGGGCGCGATTCTCTCATTCCTATCCTGCAGGCAGTGCAGGAAGAAGAGGGATTCATCTCGCGCGAATCGGTCATTGAAATTGGCAAAGTCCTCGATCTGCCGGCAAGCAAGATCTATGGCGTCGCCACTTTCTACAACCAGTTCCGCTTCAGTCCACACGGCAAATGGACCGTCCAGGTCTGCCGCGGCACCGCCTGCCACGTTAAAGGCAGTGCAGCACTGCTCGGTCGCATCGAACGCGAACTCGGCATCAAAGCCGGCGAGACCACGCGTGACGGCATGTTCAGCATCGAAGTCGTTGCCTGCATCGGCGCCTGCGGACTTGCCCCGGTAATCGCCATCAACGGCAATTTCCACGCCAAAGTCAAACCTGACGACATCCCGGAAATACTCAGAAACTACCGCAACAAATCCGAGGAGGCCAGCAAATGAAAAAGATGCACGATCCCTGTTGTTCAAAATGTCATCATTCCGCTGAAAAGCCCTGCCCGGATCTGATTGAATGTCGAGTCAACGGCCCGGTCTGCCACGAGAGCGTTGATTGCCGCAACCTGCGCCACGAGGCTCTCGATCTGATCAGCCGCAAAAAAGTCGAAAAGCCGGTTATCTACGTC
>CAZMWO010000269.1:0-5213 GCA_964569565.1 uncultured bacterium
GTTTTTCGCAAAAGCTCTCTCGCTTGATTATGACAAGCTTGAAAACCCGGAAATTCTTGCCTTTGCCGCCTCTACCCTCGGAGAAATCGGCAATCCAAGAGCAGTGCCGGTGTTGATAACCGGCCTGTCGCACCCCGACTGGAACGTCAGACGCAGCAGCGCCTATGCCCTTACCGAAATCGGTGAACGCGGCGTCGATAAGATTGCTGAAGCTCTCAAAAGCCAGAATGACGACGTTCGCTACTGGGTGACGCGCATACTCGAAAGTATCGGCGAACCGGGAGTTCCCTATCTCATTCGCGCGCTCAAAGATGCAAACCGCGAAATTCGCTATTTCTCGGCGCGGGCGCTTGGTTCTTCTTTCGACCCGGGCGTGGCGAGATCGCTGGTCAACTCTCTGTCCGACGAGGTCTGGAGCGTGCGTAAAGCGGCAGCCGAAAGCATCTGCCGTCTCGAAAACCTGCCGATCGAAGATATTATCAGACATGTCGCCAGCGACAACGAAGATATACGCTACTGGATCAGCCAGATCATCAAAGACGTCGGCAGACGGTTTCTGCCGCGCATAATCGAAGCCATGCGCAAAGGCGACGCTGAACTGCGACTGTTCGCCTGCCAGGCGGCCGGACTCATCGACGCCCCCGAACTCATTGAACCGCTGATTCTTGCGCTGCGCGATGACAGCGAGTGGGTGCGCACCTACGCCGCCATCTCACTCGGCCGGACCGGCGACCAGCGCGCGCTGATTCCACTGATCAGAAGTTTTTCCGACCGCAACACAGATGTTCATCGCAGCGTCAAACAGGCTTTCGACAAGCTCGGCAGCAAGGTCTTCGAAGAACTGATCAAATGTATCGAGGGCGAAGACAACGAACTGCGCAGCAACGCCGCCAAGGCCCTGGCTGAACTGCGCGAGTCGCGTGGGATCGATCATATCATCATGCTTCTTGAAGACACCGATGAAAACGTCAGGGCCGCCGCCGCCGAAGCTCTCGGCAATTTTCCCGGCATGAAAAGCCGGGCGGTCCTGCAGGATGCCCTGTCCGACCAGTCAATGAAGGTAAGAATAGCCACGATCAAATCATTTGGCTCAATGAACAGTGAGGCAGATGCGCTGACACTGATGAACCACTCGAGCAAGGCGAAAGACCAGCGCGAATCGCGAACTATCAAAAGAACGATGGCCGAGATGGCGCAGGAAAACCCCGATCTGTTCATCAACCTTTTCGGCAACGAGCACAACTCGGTCAAGAGTCTGGCCCTTGAAGCGCTGGTCGGTGCCGGCGTCGATTCGCTGGCCCGCCTGACTCAGGTGGCCGCTGATTCGACCGACGACACCATGGTTTTCTGGTGCAAGAAGGCGATAAAACAGATCAAGAGCCCCAAGGAGAACATCTTCTATGGCTGAGGCTGGCCATTCTGGCAAAAGCGCGGGGCAACAAAAATCCTGGCTGCAGCTGGCAAACATGAACTGGCTCGGAGCAACGATCAGAGCCGGTCTGTTGCAGGAATTCGGCACCCCTCAGAGAGCCTTCATCGCCAGCCGCGAAGAACTTCTCAGAGTCAAGGGCTGGGACAACATTCGCCTTGAAAGGTTTCTCAAGACAGCCGCTAAAACCGAGCCGATCTGCGCACCCGAACTGCTCGAACAAAAGCAGACCCGCATGATATGCTTCGATGAAGACGAGTATCCACAACTGCTCCGCGAAATCCCGGATGCGCCACCGGTCCTCTTCGTCAAGGGCAGCATAAACAACCCGGCCGCACCCGCCATCGCCATTGTCGGCGCCCGCAACGGCACCCAGATGGGTTACGATCTGGCCCGGGACTTCGCTTTCAATCTGGCACAGGCCGGTTTTACCATCGTCAGCGGCCTCGCCCTCGGCATCGACACCCACGCCCACCGCGGCGCCGTCGAAGCCGAGGCCACCACCATCGCCGTGCTGGCCAACGGGCCTGATGTCATTTATCCACGTGGCAACCGGCGCATACGCGATGCCATTCTCAAGCACGGCGCCATCATATCTGAGTATCCACCCGGAGTTGTCGCCAGACCCTGGCATTTTCCCATCCGTAACCGTATAATCTCGGGAATGTGCCTCGCGACTCTGGTGGTCGAAGCCAGCGCGCGCAGCGGCTCGCTTATCACCGCCCGGCTGGCGGCCGAGCAGAATCGTGAGGTTTTCGCCCTTCCCGGCATCAGCGGCAGCAGCACTTCAGAAGGCACTCTCAACCTGATCGAAGAAGGGGCAATGCTGGTCACCAGCCCTGATGAAATCATCGAGCATTATGCCGAACTGCTGCCACCGAAAAAAAACCTTGAAAAAATTGACGATTTTGATGATCTTACTGATGAAGAAAAAAAATTACTTGCCGCACTGGCCGGTGAACCTGTATCTATAGACAGATTGCTCGAATCGGGCTGGGCGCGTGACAGATTGTTTTCTTTACTTTTGCAGCTCGAAATGAGAGATTATCTGGTGAAAACTCAGGGAAACAGATATCAGACCAGAAATAAAGCATCGTTAAAAGGTAGGCCATGAACAACATTAAAAGCCCGTTAACAAACATAATGAAAATTATGAATATTGTTATCAAACGCATCGAGACCAGCGGAATCGATGAAAAGGACCCGATAGTCAGCAAACTACTCGAAAAGGGCTACCGTCTCGACGACATCGACACCGCCATGAGTCTGGTTGCCATGCTTACCTCGCGCGTCGACCCGATCGTCAGAGTAAGCGAGCGCGAGTGTTCTGCCGCCGGAGAACCCCGCGGCATAAGGCATCTGCATGCCAGCGAGGCAATGCGCCTTTCGCCTGAGGCCCAACAGCTCATGCTCAAGCTGGTAGAAGATGGCGTCATATCACAGCTGCATTTTGAAAAAGCTCTTGAATACCTGATGAAGAACGACATGCGCCAGGTCTCAGCCAGCCGTATGGAACTCATAGTGCTGATGACCAAGCCCCTGGCCGAAATCGAAACCGAACGTTCCGACCTCGTGCCACATTCAATAGAACTGCACTGACAACATGAGCAAAAACCTGATTATCGTAGAATCGCCCGGCAAAATCAAAACTCTGTCGAAGTTCCTGGGCAGGGAATTTATCGTTGAAGCCAGCAAAGGCCATGTTATCGACCTGCCGCCCTCACGCTTTGGAGTCAGCCCTGAGAATGGCTTTGTGCCGGATTTTCACGTAGTCAAAGACCGTAAAGAAGTCATACAGCGCCTGCAGAAACTCGCGCGCAGCGTCGATCGCGTCTATCTCGCTCCCGACCCTGACCGCGAAGGAGAGGCGATCAGCTGGCATCTTGCCAACGTTCTCAACATTGATCCGCTCTCTGAATGTCGCATAACTTTCAACTCGATTACCCGCGAAGATGTTCTTAAATCGCTGCAGCACCCGCGTTCGATCGATTTTCCGCTGGTCAACGCGCAACAGTCACGCCGCATTCTTGACCGCCTCGTCGGCTA
Source organism: uncultured bacterium (assembly GCA_964569565.1). Classification (GTDB taxonomy): domain Bacteria; phylum Muiribacteriota; class Ozemobacteria; order Ozemobacterales; family Ozemobacteraceae; genus Rifleibacterium. The sequence goes on from CAZMWO010000269.1 coordinate 3,476, forward strand.
CAAGCTGTCTCCGCTCCTCTGGCAGAAAATCTGTCTAGGCCTTTCAGCCGGACGCGTGCAGTCGGTTGCCGTTGCCCTCATCTGCCAGCGCGAAAAAGAAATACTGGCCTTTGTGCCCGAAGAATTCTGGACAATAGACGCCGAACTCAAGACCCATGCCAACCGCAAATTTCAGGTAAGGCTGATAAAACAGGCCGGCAAAAAAACTACGGTTCCCGACAGAGAAAGCGCCGACAAGATCATCGCTGCCATCAAAAAGGCCGATCTGGTCGCCACCGCTGTCAACAGCCGCGAACGCCGGCAGGCACCGCCGCCTCCCTTTATTACCAGCACCCTGCAGGCTGAAGCGGCCCAGAAGTTTTCATTCACCCCGCGGCGCACCATGTCGGTAGCCCAGAAGCTTTATGAAGGAGTCGAAATCGGCAAGGAGGGGCAGGTCGGTCTGATCACCTACATGCGAACCGACTCGGTCAGAATCGCTCCCGAAGGACTTGCCGAACTTGACGAATATCTCAAAAGCAGCTACAGCAGCGATTATCTGCTGAAAACACCGCGATTTTTCAAGATGAAGAAAGGTGCCCAGGACGCCCACGAAGCAATCAGGCCGACTTCGGTGATGCGCACTCCCGAAAAAATGGCAGCCTGGCTCAAACCTGAGCAGCTCAAACTCTATTCTCTGATCTGGAAGCGCTACGTCGCTTCGCAGATGGCCGAGGCCCGCTACAAGGTCGTGACGATCGATGTCGATGTCGATGGCAATCTGCTGCAGGCAACCGGCACCACCATGGTATTCGATGGTTTCACTTCTCTCTATGCAGTCTCTCGCGAAGAAGACGAACCGGCCGAACTCGACACTGACGGCAAGCAGAAATTGCCCCCGGTTGAGCAGGGCGAAAAACTGCATCTTTGCAGCGTTGCCGGAGACCAGAACTTCACCACGCCACCGCCGCGCTACAGCGAATCTTCGTTGATCAAAACCCTTGAAAAAGAAGGTATCGGTCGACCGAGCACTTATGCCACCATCGTCGATACCATCCAGCAGAGACGTTATGTTCACAAAACCGATGGCCGGCTGCAGCCTTCCGATTCGGCGTTCGTAGTCAACCACATTCTCGAAAAGTGCTTTGCCGACATCATCAACCCTGGCTTTACCGCAAGCATGGAAAGCTCACTCGACCGCATCGAAGAAGGCGAAGTCGATTGGGTGCATGTGTTGAGCGATTTCTACGAGCCCTTTATCAAAGACCTCAAAAAAGCCGAGGCCGAAATTGAGCGGGTGCAGATCGATTCTGACATGAACTGCGAAAAGTGCGGAAAAACCATGGTGGTCAGGCTCGGGCGCAGCGGCAAATTTCTTGCCTGTTCCGGCTATCCCGCCTGCAAATCGACAATAAATATTCCCGAAGAACTGCTGCTTTTTGCTGATGGCGTGCCGGCCGGCCCGATGGCGATGGCCGAGCTCATCAGCCGGTTTGGCAGTGAAGACCGCGGTGAAACCGAGCTTATCGACGAGAAATGCGACAAGTGTGGTTCGCCCATGCAGATTCGCACCGGGCGCTTCGGGCGCTTTATCGCCTGCACCAACTACCCCGAATGCAAAAACACCCGCCCGATCGTTAAAGACAGCGGTGTTGCCTGCCCCAAACCCGGCTGCGGCGGCAGAATGCTCGAGAAGAAGTCAAAACGCGGCCGTATCTTCTATGGCTGCTCGAATTATCCCGCATGTGACCTGACGACC
>CAZMWO010000270.1:0-5193 GCA_964569565.1 uncultured bacterium
TTAATCAGCGGCAATCTGTGTCATCTGCGGATAATCTTTCTTTCTCAGTCGGTTTCTTTTATCAGATTATGGAAACGGCCATACCAGTAGGCGAGCAGATAGCCGACGGGTGCGACGCGGGTCTGGTCGTAGGCGCCGGTGATCATCGAGCGCGGCGGTTCCTGCCAGATGAAAATGTGTGGGGCACGCTGATCGATCGGAATCAGCTCGACGCTCTGCCGCCCGTAACGCCCGAAACGGTCGGGCCACAGAGAATGGCGCATGCTGCTGCTATGGTCGAAGCGCCGGCTCGTCTGGTCTTCAGGGTAGAGCTGCAGTGTATAGCGGGCCGCGACTACCAGAGGGTCGTCATATTTTCGGCCGGTATGCGCGGCTTCGATCAGGTTGTACATGCTGTTGCCTTCGTCGACGATCGGCTCGAGCGCACGCGGCAGAATGGCCAGCGCCGCCCGGCGTATGCGGTGGTCGGCGTTCTGCTCGAGTATTCCCATAAGCGCAAAAAAACCTAGATTGCAGCCAACATAAGAGCGCATGGTATCAGAAAATTCATCGAGGTTCGAGTCGGCAAAGCTGCGCAGCCGATTTGCCCGGTCTTCAAGTTTCTTTGCCGCCTTATCAGCGTTGAACGTGCGCAACGTCGTGGCATGAGCCTCGAGTTTTTCGGCAACAGCAGCAAACACTTTAAAACTGCCGGGTTCTCGCAGAAACGCCAGCGCCTTCATAAGCCTGCCGGTAAACTGGCGCGCCTTGCAGATAACTGGAACATCGGTCAGCGGCTCGTACCAGAGAGCGATCGACTCGGGCACACCGGCGCGCATCGCCATAATCTGCACGAACAAACGGCCGGCCGCCACAAAAATTCCGTTTAAACGGTCTTCAACAACCGCCAGATTGCGACCCATAAAAACATCTTCGAGCAGCTTTGCCGTCTCTGAAGCGACAGTATGCAACTCGCGCCGGTCGAGCAATTCCTCTTCCAGATAGCTTATCAGCTGCTCATCTTCGCTGATATTGCAGGCAGTCTGCAACATCAGCAGAGCACGCAAAGCCTCGCCACCACGAACTGCCGGCGGCCGGAAACGCGCCACAATGCGCGCCAGCCGCTCAGAATAAGGAAACGCCTGCGCAAAGACATTCGCCGGAAAATCATCGACCTTCGCCCATTCCTCGGGGTTGATGCGATCCTGATAGGCATATTCAGGATTCAAATTGAAAGTCGAAGGCTCCAGGCCGTTTATATTGACCTTGAGGGCAAGGTTGTTGCTCATCAGATTGTGTGCAGCGGTAGCGATCATCGCACTGACTTCGGCGCGCAGGCTCACATCGCGAATATAATCCCAGGCCAGGCCACAGCCCATGAATATGCCGGTGTACTGGTCGCGTGATGTATCGGCCTTGAAGCAGAGGTGGCTGTAACTGCCAACACCAGGCACCACATCACGACCGTCACCCAGTTCTTCACGCGTGCCAAACGCGCGGCCGATGAAACCCTGACGCCCGGCCATGTCGTGCAGCTGAACGAATGCACGCAGACATTTTTCGATATTGTCGAGAGCTGAATCATCGCGGGTCACCCGATACCGGAACACCTGCGCAGCAATGTAAGCTCCGGTCCAGATCGTCGAATCACCGGCTGAACGATAACGCAGCTGCTCGCCTGCACCGATCGGCTGCAGGTTGACGACCAACCCGCGCGGCATGTGCTCGCCCGCGACCAGCCGATCGAATTTCGCCGCCTTTTCCGCCAGTTCGCCGGCCGACGCAACAATCGATCCCGCAAAAATCATTACCAGAAGCAAGATCCTCGATCTAATATTCATAGTATTCCTCGCTGCCGCAAAAGCTGTACAAAGAATACCTCAAAGCCATATTTCTTACAATCTGACAGGAAAAAGAGCCAGTAATAATCAATTAGCCTGATCCTGAGGACTTTGTGATATATATGGCAGGTATTATCTACCGTACAAGCTGGTCATGCAGCCCCTTTTGAAGAGTTAACCGCAGAATAAAGAATTATCGCAGATTGTTAAGAAGTTTTTCATGTTTATTGTATTTATTCCCAAAACCATCTTCACAATCTGCGCAATCTGCGGATACTCTTCTCTTTCTTCTCTTATGTCCATTTCCTTTCCTGCGCCTCAGCGACTCTGCGCGCGCTTTTTCTTCTCGCAGCCTGCTCACTCACTCGGTCCTTGTCTCCCCAATCGGTGCAATCTGCGCAATCTGCGGATGCTCTTCTCTTTCTTCTCTTTCTTCTCTTCTGATTTTCTTCTTTGCGGCTCTGTGTCTTTGTGCGAAATCATTTCAACAAAGCCTGCTTGTATTTTTGAACGGGAATGTGATAGTGAACTTATACTTATACAGGTTCAGAGGATCGCGTATCAGGAAAGGGGTTACGATCATGCGCATTCTGCACACATCTGACTGGCATCTCGGGCGTTCTCTCATGCTTCTCAAGAGACACGACGAGCTCTCGGCCTTTCTCGACTGGCTGATCGAGACGATCGAAGAGCGCAACATCGAGGCGCTGATCGTAGCCGGCGACATTTTTGACAACACTACCCCGTCAACTGCTGCACAGGAGCTTTATTACCGCTTTCTCGGCCGCGCCGCCAGAACCTGCTGCAACAATATCGTGATCGTCGCCGGTAACCACGATTCGCCCAGCCTGCTCGACGCACCGTCGCAGATTCTTAAAGCGCTCAACGTGCATGTCGTTGGCACCCCCGGCAAATCGCCTGAGAACGAAGTTATAGTCTTGAAAAGCCAGACCGGCGAACCCCGGGCCTTAGTGTGCGCCGTGCCCTACCTGCGCGACCGTGATATTCGCAAAGTCGTGCCCGGCGAAACCGTCGAAGACAAGGCTGCCGCTCTGATCTCGGGCATGCAGCAGCATTACGCGACCGTCTACGCAACAGCTGAACAACTGCGCCAGCAACTCGGCGATCTGCCGCTGATCGCCACCGGGCACCTCTTCACTGCCGGCTGCCAGACAGCCGAAGGCGACGGCGTCAGAGAACTCTATGTCGGCACCATCGCGCATGTCGGCAGCGAAATCTTTCCGGCCGGCATTGACTATGTAGCACTGGGGCACCTGCACGCTCCGCAAAAGGTTGGCAGTTACCGGCATATACGCTATTCTGGCGCGCCGATAGCGATGAACTTCTGCGAAGCAAAGCAACAGAAAAAAGTAGTTATGGTCGAATTTGCTGGTCGCCAACCCCAGATAGAGGAAATCGCCGTACCCTGCTTTCAGCCGCTCGAGAAAATCTGCGGCGATCTCGACCATCTGAGCAACCGCATCGACCAGCTTGTCGGCGCAAACAGCAACGCCTGGCTCGAAATCGAGTATACCGGCGACATGATCGTTCCGGATCTCGACGAACAGATCAACGCAGCCATTGCCGGCTCTCAACTAAAAGTCACCCGCATCATCAACCGCAACAGCGCGCTGTTACGCCTGACCGGCGATGACACGCCACAGTCGCTTGAAGGAATGAACGAAGAAGATGTTTTCGATTACTGTCTGAAGGCTCGCAGTGTTCCTGAAGAACAGCATTCCGAACTGAAGCAGGCCTACCGGGAAATCATCAACTCTCTCGTCGAACACGACGCGAACGTAGAATAGGAGGCTGCCATGAAGATACTCGAACTACGCTTCAAGAATCTCAATTCATTGCAGGGCGAATGGAAAATCGACTTCATGGCGCCAGAATACCTTTCCGACGGCATTTTTGCGATGACCGGGCCGACCGGATCAGGAAAATCGACGATTCTCGATGCGATCTGCCTGGCTCTTTACGGCCGCACGCCGCGCCTCAAAAACATCAGCCAGAGCACGAACGAAATCATGTCGCGCCAGACCGGCGAATGCTTTGCCGAAGTGCTTTTTGATTGCCAGAGTGGCCGTTACCGCTGTCACTGGAGTCAGCACCGCGCCCGCCGTAACCCTGATGGCAACCTTGCTGCGGCTACCCATGAAATTTCTGATGCAAAGAGCGGCATAGTGCTCGAAACCAAAAAAACTCAGGTTCTCGAAATGGTTGTAGATAAAACCGGCATGGATTTTGAACGTTTCACCCGTTCGGTTCTGCTGGCGCAGGGTGAATTTGCCGTTTTCCTGCAGTCTGATGCAAGTGGGCGTGCACCTATTCTCGAGCAAATCACCGGCACCGAAATTTACAGTAAAATCTCGGTAAAGGTTTTCGAGCGCAACAGCGAAGAGAATAACAAGCTCGAACAGCTCAACGCGGCAGTTTCAGGAATAACTTTCATGAGCGAAGAAGAGGAACATCAGACCAGCGAGTTACTCGCAAAAAATCAGGCCAGCAGCAGCCAGTTCGCAGCCAGCAACGCCGAAAACAGCAAGGCGATACAGTGGCTGACCTCCATCGACTCGCTGCGTCAGGAAACCGAAAACCTTACCGGCGAAGCAGCTGCCGTCGATCAACAGATTGAAGCATTCCAGGAAACCCGCGGCAGACTCAAACGTGCCGAACAGGCGGCAGAACTGGATGGCGACTATGCTGCGCTGACCACCACCCGGCAGCAGCAGAAATCTGAGCAGAACCAGCTGCAAACTTGCGAAAAAGGCCTGCCCGATCTCGAAAAAGCTCTGAGCGAAACCGCCACTCAGTTGAAAAAATGCGAACAGGCCACAGCCAACAGCAAAGCTGCCAGACAGACAGAAGCGCCTTTGCTGGTGCAGGCGCGTGCCCTCGACCTCAGAGCCGGTGAACTTGATAAATCGGTTAAAGAGTCTGAAAACGAAATCAAAAAGGTCGAAAAGCAGCTGACTGCAAACCGTGCAAGTCTCGTCAGCACCGAAAAGGCCAGCAGCGCCGCGCAGGCTGAGCTTGCCGCCGTAAACGCCTGGCTTGCCGCCAATGCCGGTGACGAAAAACTGGTCAGCGAATTTTCGGCGATTTCGGCACAGGTCGCCAGTCTTGCCGCATTTTCAAGCGAACTGGCAGCGGCCGAAAACTCGGTTAAAGATGCTGAAAAGCAGTCGAAAAAGCAGGTTAAAACCTGCCAGACTTGCGAAAAAGAACTGCAGACTGCCAACTGTGAATACGAAGACGCCCTGAAAGAGACCGCGAAAGTAGCAGAAAAGCTGCAGAAGCTTCTTGAAGGGCTTACACTCAGCGAATATCAGGCCCGGCGCGAAGCCCTGCTTGAAAAAAAATACCTGCT
>CAZMWO010000271.1:0-5182 GCA_964569565.1 uncultured bacterium
CGTCCACCAGGACGAAGGCCAGACCTGATTTCAAACAACACTGACAAAATCAGGGCAACGTGAAAGGCTCAACCTTGAAACTGCCCTTTGGCGCTTCATTGTAATCGGCAACGCCAATCCAAACATCATTATCTCCCTGACGGTCGATAAAGCGGTTCATCACAAAAGGCGGCGCAAGTTCGCCGCTGGCCTTAACCTTGCCATCAAACCCGACGCGCGCTACTACAAATTTGCCATCAAAACCGGCAGCAGGCGTATAAGTAATGACACACTCGCTGGCGGCTTCATCAGCCCACCAGAGCTCGGGGTTCATGTGCTCAGGCAGATCAAGTTCGACCTCGCCGGCAATTTCTCCGGTGATCTTCTGAACGACCAGCATAAGCTTTTTGCTTTCCTGTTCGAAGAACAGCCGGAACAGCGTATCCGCCTCACCTGCAACCGCGAACCCCGACCATTCCCAGTTGGTTTTGGTCACCAGTTTGCCGGTGGCATCGAACAGAAAGATTTCCTGAGCGCCCTTGTCGGCAACGAAGATATGCCCGGTGCGACCGGTTTCGACCCTGAAGGGCTGCACCAGAGCGTCGTTAACTATTTCACCGAGCCGTTCGCCGGCAACATCGAAATGCACCAGCTTTTTGTTGATGCCATCGATGATCCAGAGTGATTTTGTCGCGCCGGTTTCATCTTTGACCAGAGCAAAGTCTTCGATGAGACATTCAGCCGGCGAAGCCACCACAGAGAACCCGGTGACCATCTTTGAGCTGCGGTCAAGCTTGAGCATTCTGGCGCCGATACTGTCAGACACCCATATATGCTCACCATCAAGACGAAAAGCAAGAGGCCCGACCGGGTATGGCTCTTCTTCACCAGGATGATTTTTGCTGTTGAAGTAGCCTACCTTGCCGAGCTCCTCGCCATAATCAACGCTGATTTGAGAAAAAGCAGCGACAGAACAGACGCAAAACAATAACACAAAGCAGATTCTTATAGATCTCATGAACTTGTATCCTTATGTGAGCCTTTTCAGACTTTGCGCAATACGCGGCAGACCGGAGAATAGGTAGCGGAATGAATGGCCGGAACCTTGCGCGATGACGAGTTGCTCATTGCCTGAACGCTGTTGCCACTTTCAAGAATGATGCCGATGTGGGTGTCGTTATCCATAACACCGTCACCGGTGCGGTCATAGGTTTTCCAGGTAATAACGTCGCCGGCGCGATAAGGCGGCACATTAACTTCCTGCCAGCCAAGAGCTTTAAGCTTGGGTATGGTATTGAGAACGGCAAGTTGAATGCCGGTATTGACGCCAGCGTTCATCAGGGCAGTAGTTACAACCTGAGCGCAGCCAAGAGACCCACCCTGAGTAAGAGGATCATAAGGGAATGAACGCGGAGTGCTGTATTTAGTTACCAGACTGCGGGCGGCATTGACCACTTTTGAAGCGACACTTGAACCGGTCGCACTGTCAACGCTTACAGCACTGCCGCTTGAACCACTTGAACCTGAACTGGCACTGCCGGGAGAGCCTGCAACATAACGGGAATGGATATAGCGGGTCTGACCATTATGAGAAATCTTGTACCAGTCGCCTTCTTTACCGATGATATTAACTTCGTCGTTGTTGGAAAATCCGCCAACGATCTGGCCCCAGGGGCCGGTTCTGATATTGAGCGAAGAAGAAACCCTGACATAGGCCTTGCCGTTCGGCAGAGTAGCGGTTGCACTTTCAGGCGCCTTTTCATCAGCTCTTGAGCTGGAAAACCAGTTGGTTCTTGATCTCGACTGCTCCGCGCCCTGATGATTCCTCAGGGAATCGTTGAAATTCATCGCCAGCAGAGAACCCCCGAACAGCACCAGAACCAGACAGAGCAAAAATTTATTACGTCTCATCACGTCTCTCCTTTACGCAATTTCTTTAACCCTTAAAACAGTTTTAAACACTTTCCCAACTATAATACTCCGCACAGAAAAAAAGGTTTTTATTATTTATATTTCCAGACAACCCGCCAGTCATCTGGCAAAGATGACAAGTTCACCGGCGGCCGTGTACCTCGCCTCATCGACCTCGACTCCGATAAACTCAGTCTCGATAAAAGTCTCAGGCTCAGGCAGAACCACCAGCAGGTGGCGCCCGCTTTCATCTTGAGCGAGCCAGGTCTGGTTGCCTTCATAGTATTTCTGCAGCTGCATCAGAATCTGATCGCCGGGCTTAGGCAGACCTGGCAGGGCATCGACAATAGGCGGTGCGATATCGTCACGCGCAACCGCAGTCCTTGCTTTCTCTTCGACAACGGCGCCTGACTTCGGCACGGGTTTTACCGGTTGTGAACTGCCAAAAATCATGAACAGAAGAGCAATACCAGCCATGGCACCCAGCACATACAAAGCCGGTTTCTGCCAGTCAACAACGTCGGATTGGTCAGATACAGATTTCCACTTGAGGGAGTTCTTGATTTTGACCAACTCTTTGGCCTGCTCCATCGCAGCCTTTCTCGCTGCGTTTTCGCTCGCCTTCCTGGCAACGAAAGACTCAATTTCCTTTTCTTTTGCGATGCCTGAAGAGATCAGCAGACCATGCAGTTTCTGGCGCGCGTCTGAGAAAAGCTTTTTAAGTTCCGGTCTTCTCGCTTCGAGATCGATAAAAGCACAGAGCGAATCAAGCTTGGGATTAGCCAGAAAGATTGCGATACATGAGTCTATCAGGCCGACCTCCTGTTCGCGCTCAAGAAACGCCACAAGATCGGGAAAGATATAAGAAAAATCCATCTGAACCGTAGCCTCAAGCCCATGCGTTCTCTTTGCGCTGTCTCTGCTTTCGAGCTGATGCTTGATCAGAAATCTCGCGTATTCAGGAGCAGCCTTACTGGTAGCACTTATCAGCACATTTCTGATAAGAATCGACTCGGTGTTGATGTGTTTGTTGACGCGGACGTGAAATTTATCCCAGTCGAACTTCGCCAGATACTCGAGACCGGCAGCCACATAGGCGTCAGAGTCGAGTGCAATCTGCTTTTCGGCACGGCCAGAATAACCGGGCAGTTCAACATAAACAGCCGCCTTGAGAGCTGCGTGAACCAAGGCGTCCGAAGAAGTGGCATCGTCAAGAACAGCTTTAACAGATGCTTTCATTTCTGGCGTGCGGCGAAACCTCGCCCGGGCAAGCTCTTTGATCTGAAGAGCCTCGCGATCTGCCGTGGCAGGATGATGATCAGACAGATCTGGTAAGCCAGCCAGATCTGCAGAGGCTTCAGCATGCTCCTCCGGGGCTGTTTCACGCAGTTCTTTTGCCGGTTCGACAATGCTGTCAGCCTGAGGAAGCACAGGCTCAGGCTTTTTGACCACTGTCTTGGCAAGAAGATCGATAAGCTGTTCCCGGAGCACGTGGTTCTGACATTTGGCTATAAAAGACTCAACCGCGACACGGATATCCGGGTCACTGATGTTATAGCGAAGATGCCTGATTATAGCCTCCTGCTCACCGGGCGTTTCGGTGTCGTATGAGACGAGAAGGTTATAAACCAACGTCTGGGCTTGCAGACGTCTTGAATGATCGTTGAGTTGCTTTTTGTAAGTGGCAAAGTCGTCGCATAGGCCTGACAACTCAAGATTCGTACAATAACTCAGCAGAAACTTTCCCAGAAAATCTGCTTTTACTTTGGTCGTTCGGGCGATAATCCCGAGCAGGATGAACGGGACTTCCTTGTCAGGGTTATTCAACAGCACTGTGCAGGCCAGTTTGAAAATCTCGGAGTTGGTCTCGACTGTGATCAGATTGAGCAGACTTTGCTTAATCAAAGAAAAATCGATAGTTGAACAAATCTGCAAAGCAGTAAGACGGCCGTATTGATCGCCCTTCTCAAGGCAGTCGTTCATGAAATCAGCGGCCAGTTCAGGAAAATGCTTGGCCATGCTCCAGATAGCGAGTGAACGGATTACCGGGTCATTTATATGAACAATCTGTGACAGGCGTGTCTTGAGACTCTGCGGAAAAAGCTGAACCAGAGTTTTGATGCAGGCCAGCTGCAAACTTTTACATTTTGAAAAGATGTTCTTTTCGAGGTATGGCAGCTGGTTTTCAGGCCAGAACCTGCGAAATTTTCTCACTACGGTCGAAGCAACCACCGGATTCTGGGTAACCGCCAGAAGTTTCGGCAGAGTCACTTCCGGTCGCGAGTCCTTGATATCTTTGACTTTTATCGAAGCAATCAGGTTCAACTGCTCCTGCAGCGTCGAGGCAGGGAACATCTGAATGATCTGGTCGATCGGAAAAGCTGGTTCCTTTGCATCAAAAATCTTGAGCTGATTCTGATCGATAGCGTGCTGCAGCAGAAGTTGGCACTCGGGATCCTGCTCGACCAGAAGACATTCTTCCAGCAAGGCGAGGAGCTCCGAGTTTGCAGTGTCTTTAAGCGCAGACTCGATTGCCTGCAGCTTCACCGTCTTGACCGGCGCGGTCAACTCTCTTTTTAACTGTTCAAGATCAAGCATTCGACTGTTTTCCGTAATGCCTTCAATGCATGTTTTGTGTAGAATTCCTGTCAGTTACATCCGCAACATTATAACCTGCACTCTATCCTACTGCAAATAAAGACTAAAGCAAACAGTCATCTTGAATCACAGGACACACACCTACCTGACGTATCGTTTCCAATTCAGCCTGATAGGCTTCTGATTTCTCTCGAACCATTTATCATACTTATCACTATGTTTTTCAAAAGCTTCTGTTTTGGGCATATGGATTACCTGTGAACTTCAGCTGGTGTTGTTCGACCTCTTCAATATAATTCTATTCTTATGAATTTCGAGTATTGTTTGAAATTATTGTCGCAGGTGAAAATTGGAATTTTATTTCTGGCTGCCACCGCACAGATCAAAAAATCAATGTGCCCGCCCTGGATTCCATTTTTTCTGCAGTCTTTTGAAAACTCGGCGGCAAGAACATAATCATCATCTATTATTTGCAAATTATCAAAGGCATCAAGTTTGTTCTTAAGTTCTTTGAATTTTTTGCGATCTGAGTATCCAGACAAGATTTGTCGGCATATGCTTCACCTCTACACACATTACAACACATATTGATGTGTGACGTCATTCTTGTTCCTTTGGGGCCCAACGCGCTGATCACCAGCGGTTGAAAACCGTCCGGTGGATTGGCAGGTTATTCTCCATCATTTTCATCTAC
>CAZMWO010000272.1:0-5179 GCA_964569565.1 uncultured bacterium
CGACTCGATCAAACGTGTCGAGATCATGTCGGCCATGCAGGAACGCCTGCCGGACGCGCCGGTAGTGCAGCCCGACCAGCTCGGCAAACTGCGCACCCTCGCCCAGATTCTTGAGTATCTCGGTTCTGGCAGCCCGACAGCTCAGCCGGCAGCGGCCGCACCGGCTGCAACAGGCGTTGCGCAGTCAAACGCAGCTATCAACGGCGTTCTGCTAGAAGTAATAGCCGACAAGACCGGTTACCCGACCGAAATGCTCAATCCTGAAATGGATATGGAAGCCGATCTCGGCATCGACTCGATCAAACGCGTCGAGATTCTTTCGGCGTTTCAGGAGCGCGTTCCGAATGCACCGGTGGTGCAGCCAGGCGATCTTGGCAAGTTCAGAACCATCGCTCAGATTCTCGAATACCTCAACGCCGGAAGTGCTCCTGCACCAGTTCCGGCCAAGGCGGCTGCAGCCAGCCCGGCGCCGGCAGCAAAAAGCGAACCGGCAGCAGCTGAGCCTGAATACTTTCCACTCAAACGCACTGTTCTGCGTGCTTATGAAAGCGGCAGTGAGCCGGCAACTCCGATAAAAAACTTCAAAAAAGGCGACAGCCTGATCGTCGTCGATGACGGTTTTGGTCTCGCCGAAGCCGTCTGCAATCAGTTCGCCTCTGCCGGCTTCAAGCCCTGCCGCGTTAAAATGGCCGATGTCGGCAATGCGCAGTTTCTTAAAGATATCAAAGGCTTTGTGCTGATTGCACCGCTGCCTGAAAAAGCCTCCCACAACCTCTGGGAAAAATCTTCTGAAGAATGGTTGAAAGACTGCTTCATGGCTACCCAGAAGGCCGGCATGGCGATACGCGCCAACGGCAACGGTCTTATCGTTACGGTTTCGCGCATGGACGGCGCATTCGGTCTTGAATCGCCGACCCGCACCTTCGACCCGGTTCAGGGCGGTCTTGCCGGTCTGAGCAAGACGATCAAGCATGAATGGCCCGAGATGACAGTGCGCGCGATCGACCTCGACTATCGTTTCAAAGACGCCAACGGCGCCGCTGAAAAGCTGGTCAGAGAAATCCTGCAGGAAGGCCCGATCGAAACCGGCCTGACCCGCTCATGCCGATATGGCGTGCGTGAAGTCGAAGAGCCTGTAGATATGCAGGCAGCGACCACAATTCTGCACCCGGGCGAAACGGTAGTTGTTACCGGTGGCGCCCGCGGCGTTACCGCAGAAACCGCAATAGCCATTGCGCAAAGATACAAAACCAACATGGTTCTGATCGGTCGCTCACCTGAGCCGAAACCAGAACCTGCCTGGCTGGCCGGTGTTAATGCCGAAGCCGCGGTCAAGCAGGCCATCATGGCCAATATCGGCCGCAAAATCACGCCAAAGGAACTCGAAGGCGAATACCGTTCAGCCATGGCCAACCGCGAAGTTCTCAATAACCTCGAACGCATCAGAAACTGCGGCGTAAAAGCCTTCTACTATTCAGCCGATATTCGCGATGCCGATGATACAGAAAAAGTCATCGACCGCGCCCGCAGCGAGTCTGGCGCAATCAGCGCTCTGATGCACGGCGCCGGCGTTCTGCGCGACCGCCGCATCGAAGACAAGACCCGTGACCAGCTTGACGACGTAATCGATACCAAGGTTTCCGGTCTGCGCAATCTTCTGCTGGCGACAGTGAAAGACGAGATCAAAGCGGTAATCCTTTTCTCTTCGTTCTCTGGCCGCTTCGGCCGCACCGGTCAGGTCGATTATTCGATGGCCAACGAAGTGCTTAACAAGGCCGCGCACAAACTGCGAATCATCAGGCCCGATGCCCGCGTTCACTCATTCAACTGGGGCCCGTGGGACGGCGGCATGGTAACGCCAGCTCTGCGCAATGTGTTTCTTGCCGAAGGCATCGGCCTGATACCTCTGCGCGAAGGCGCTCAGCAACCTGTGATCGAACTCAGCCAGACCTCTTCGAATGCTGTCGAAATCAGCATAATTGGCCAGATCACCAGCGTGGAGGCTCCGCCGCCCGGAAAAAAATTCGATCGGGTGTTTGACTATGAGTTGAATCTCAAGGAAAACACCTGGCTCAAAGATCACGTAATCAATGGTGACCCGGTATTGCCGATGGCTGTTGCAGCAGAACTGCTTGCCAATGCCGCTGCGCTGCGCAACCCCGGCCTGCAGTTCGTCGGCTACGACGACCTGCGTGTGCTCAAGGGCGTTGTACTCAAGAGCGACAGCCTGGCGCTTTCGCTCCATGCATCACGACCACAGAAGAAGGACGAAGGTTACAGTGTCACCTGTGAAATTCGCAGCAAAGTCGATGGTCGTGAACTGACGAATATCAGAGCTGAAGTTCTGCTGGCCGAAGCCCTTCCGGCAAAAGTTCCGGCGACTTCCCCTGCAGATGCCCATCTGGTATATCCTGATTCTATAAATGAAGCCTATCAGAATCATCTGTTCCATGGTGAATTCCTTAAGGCCATACAATCAGTAGAAGGCTGGTCAGAAAATGGCATAATCGCAAAATCTGCCACCGCCCTCGACCCGGCCGCCTGGTTCGCCCGGCCGCCGATGTTGCGCTGGCACACTGATCCGCTCGTCGTCGATGCCGCCTATCAGCTCATGATTCTCTGGACAGAACAGGCCTGCGGTGCTCCGTCGTTGCCCAGTTTTGCCCGCCGTTACCGCCAGTATGCAGCCAGCTACGGCAAAAAGCCGGTAACCATTTCAGCTCATACCAGACGCAGCGGCGCTGCCATGGCAACAGCTGACATCGACTTCATAGGTGCCGATGGCAGGCTGGTTGCCAGAATCGAAGGCTATGAATGCACGATGAATGAAAATCTGCGCAATGCATTTAAACTGCGATCAGTAGCTGGAGCAGAAAAATGAACAGTGACACCCGCCCGGTCAAGCCTTTTGCCATAGCAATAACGGGTGTCGGCGGCATTTTCCCCGGCGCTGAGAGCCTCGATGAATTCTGGCAGATGATCGCGGAAGCGCGCAGCGCGGCAGCTGAAGTGCCTGCCGGTCGCTGGCCGCAGCCGGCAACAAAGTATCATGACCCCCGGCCGGGCACGCCAGATTGCGTATTATCTCCGCGTAATTGCGCGATTAGAAAGATTCCTCAGAATTATACAAACCTGGCGATCAGCCAGCAGTTGATCGAAAAGCTCGACCCGCTTCTGGCAATAGCCCTGCAGGCCGGTCGCGATGCTTTTTTCGACAGTAAAATTGCTGGTCTTGACCGCAATCGCGTTCAGGTAATTCTTGCTAATATAGTTCTGCCTACCGACACTGCCAGCGCGATTACCCGCCAGATTCATCTCGAAGCACTGCGCCGACACCTTGGTAAAAGCCGCACTGACGAATCGCTGAACGTTCACCCGCTCAATCGTCTGGCTGCTGAACTGCCGGCGACGCTGCTCGCTTCGGCACTTGGTCTCGGCGGTGGCGGTTACACACTCGATGCCGCCTGCGCCTCTTCGCTCTACGCCATCAAACTGGCCTGCGAAGAACTCACCGCCGGACGCGCAGATGCAGTGCTGACTGGTGGCGTATCACGCCCGTCGTCACAGTTTACTCAGATGGGCTTCTCGCAGCTGCATGCGCTTTCGAAAACCGGCATCTGCCGGCCATTCGATCGCTCGGCCGATGGCCTCGTCGTCGGCGAAGGCGCCGGCATCTTTATGCTCAAACGCCTCGGAGACGCCGAACGCGACGGCGACCGCATCTATGCTGTCATTCGTGGTATCGGACTCGCCAACGACGTCGGCGGCAGCCTGCTCGCTCCTGACACTGAAGGCCAGATGCGCGCCATGACTCAGGCCTATCGTCAGGCCGGCTGGCAACCCGGCGATGTTCAACTGGTTGAATGCCATGGCACCGGTACTCCCAAAGGCGATGCTGTCGAGCTGTCAAGTCTCAGTCTGCTCTGGCAGAACGAGACCGCAAAAACTTCCAGATGCGTTATCGGATCGGTAAAATCAAATGTCGGTCATCTGCTTACCGGTGCCGGAGCTGCCGGCCTGATGAAGCTGCTGATGGCACTGAAAAACCGCCAGCTGCCACCAATGGCAAATTTCAGCGAAGCCGACTCTGCCCTTAATACTGAACATTTTGAAATTCTCAAACAACCCCGGGCCTGGGAACCGGCGGCCCGCGGTCTGCCGCGTCGCTGCGCCCTGAGCGCTTTCGGTTTTGGTGGAATCGACGGCCATGTACTGCTCGAAGAGTATCTTGAATCAGCCGAAAAGCCTGCTGATAAAAAGAAGAAAAAAGAAGCCGCCAAACAGCCGGCAGCCGAACAGGGTTCTGAAGTCGTCATTGTAGCCATTGAAACCAGAGTCGGAACTATTTCTGATCTGGAAGCCTTTAAAGCCGCCTCTATCAAATGTGAACCGGCTCTCACTGATCTGCCGCCGCATCGTCACCCCCTGACCTCTCAGGAAAAGTGGCTCAAAAAAGGCGCTTATATCGACAAAATCGAGATAAGACCAGGCGAATTCAAGATCAGTCCGAAGGAAATTCCCGAGATACTGCCACAGCAACTGCTTATGCTGCAGACGGCAGAACGCGCCCTGCGCTCGTTCTCCTACAATCGCGAAGAAACCCGCAACTGGGGCGTGTTCATGGGTATCAATCTCGATTTTTCGAGCACCAGTTTTGCCAGTCGCTGGGCCATTGAAAATGATGCCGCACAGGCCGAACTTGGTGAATACGATCGCTCCAGTCTTGCTGACGCAATTACACCACCGCTCAATAACCCACGCACAGTCGGAGCTCTTGGCGGCATAGTCGCCAGCCGCATTGCACGCGAATACAATATCGGTGGGCCTTCGCACACTTTTTCAAGCGGTGAGAACTCAGGCCTTTCCGCTCTTGAGGCCGGTATGCGCGCACTGCAGCGCGGCGAGATTTCGGCCGCTCTAGTTGGTGCTGTCGATCTCGGCGGTGATCTGCGCAATCTGCGAGCGGTCGATGCGCTCAGACCCTTTTCGCGCAAAAACGGTTCGGTGCCTTTCGACACTTCAGCCGACGGTGCGTTTCCGGGTGAAGGCGCTGTGGCCATGGTTCTCAAACGCAAAGAAGACGCGCTGCGCGACGGCAATTGCATCCTTGCAGTGGTCAAAGGCGTTGGCCGCGCAACCTTGACGACTCCAGGCGATAATTCCGCTTCGATAGATGCTT
>CAZMWO010000273.1:0-5172 GCA_964569565.1 uncultured bacterium
AAGCTTTATTTAACGACATCTTCCGGCACCGGTGCTATGGAAACAGCTATCGCCAATCTTTTTCATGAAGGAGAAACGGTTTTAACCGTTCAGACAGGCGTTTTTGGCGTACGCTTCACCAAAATATGCGAAGCTTTCAGACTCAAACCTGTTGTGCTTAAATGCGAAGATGGCAAAGGCGTAACTGTCGAACAGATTGCTGCGGCACTCGAAGAGAACCCTGAAATAGCTGGTGTCACCGTAACCTTTAACGAAACTTCAACCGGTATTCGCAATGATATCGAGGCGATCGGCAAATTTTTAAAAGACAAGGGCAAGATTTTTATTACTGATGGCGTTTCGGGTATCGGCGCCCTGCCCTTTAAAATGGATGAGTGGCATGTCGATGTCGCACTTTCTGCCTCACAAAAAGGTTTTCTTGCGCCTCCAGGCGTCGGCATGATCGCTCTCTCTGAAAAGGCCTGGGAGAAAGTTGAGCAGGTCAAGTGCCATGGGCTCTATTTTGATCTCAAAGTCTACCAGAAGAACCAGGATCTCGCGATACCAGCATATCCATGGACGCCAGCTATTAACGTAATGTTCTCTCTACTTGAAGCGCTTCGCAAAATCGACCGCATTGGCATAGAAAACTGCTTCAAACATTACGATAAGCTTGCCGGCGGTCTGCGTGCTGCGCTTAAGAGCATGAATCTACGTCTGTTTACTGAAGAGCGGTGGCTTTCAAATGTGCTTACCGTGTTCTACGTTCCTGAAGGCATTGTTCCAAAAGAAATCGTCGCCGAAATGCGTAACCGTTACGGAGTTCTCATCGCTGGTGGTCAGGAACAGTTCGCCAGCAGCCTGTTGCGCATCACGACTATCGGTGCCATCGGCGAGCGCGATATTCTTGGTACGGTCGGCCTGCTCGAGATGACGCTCAAGAAGTTCGGCTATCTCAAACAGGTTGGCGCCGGCATCAGCGCAACGATGGAATATTTTCTCAATTACAAGTGACGAGGTGAGGCTTTGACAGAATACAGGCAACTTAAAGAAGGCCTTCGGCCGATCGAAGACGTCGGCCTCGAAATCGGTCTTCTGCAAGATGAAATTGAGCCCTATGGCCGCATGAAGGCTAAGATTTCGCCCAAAGCCCGGCAGCGCCTGGCTGGCAATTCTGATGGAAAACTGATTCTGGTTTCGGCGATGACACCGACACCGGCCGGTGAAGGCAAAACCACGACCTGCATCGGTCTCGCCGACTCTTTTCGTGCGCTGGGTCGTAAGACCATGCTGTGCTTGCGCGAGCCATCGATGGGCCCGGTATTCGGCGTCAAAGGCGGAGCCACCGGCGGCGGCAAGAGCCAGATCGAGCCGATGGCCGAAATCAATCTGCATTTTACCGGCGACATTCACGCAGTTACTTCGGCTCACAATCTGCTCACGGCGCTGGTAGCCAACCATATTCAGCACGGCAACGAGCTCGATATCGACCCCAAATCAACACCGTTCCGGCGCGTTATGGACATGAACGACCGCAGTCTGCGCAGCATTGTTTCCGGTCTCGGCGGTTCAGCCAACGGAGTTCCACGCGAAACCGGCTTCGACATCACTGCCGCGTCTGAAGTCATGGCAGCCCTTTGCCTGTCTGAAGATCTGAATGAGTTGCGTGAGCGCCTGGGCAACATGATTGTCTCTTTCAACCGCAAGGGTGAACCGATCTTTGCCCGCGATTTCAAGGCTCAGGGTGCAATGTGCGCAATTCTCAAAGAGGCGATGAAACCAAACCTGGTGCAGACCCGTTATTCTACGCCAGTTCTGATCCATGGCGGCCCGTTCGCAAATATCGCGCATGGCTGCAACAGCCTCGTTGCAACCAAACTTGCCCTTAAACTGGCTGATGTTGTGGTTACCGAAGCAGGCTTCGCAACCGACCTCGGCGCCGAAAAATTCTTCGATATCAAATGCCGTGTTGGCGGGCTAAAACCAGCTGCAGCCGTCATAGTCGCTACAGTGCGGGCGCTCAAGATGCATGGCGGCGTTCCCAAAAACCAGCTCGATGCCGAGAACCTGCAGGCAGTCAAAGCCGGTTTCGACAATCTCGCCAAGCATATCGAAAACATCGGCCATTACGGAGTGCCCTGTGTGGTCTCGGTTAATCGTTTTGCCAGCGATACCGATGCCGAGATTGCCTGGGTAGTCGAAGCGACAAAAAAACTCGGTGTTGCCGCGGTAGAAGCTGACATATACGGAAAAGGCCCGGAAGGCGGTCTGGCATTGGCTAAAGAAATTGATAATGCCATCGCTACACAAAAAAATGAATTTGCCTGCCTCTACCCGCTTGAAATGCCGCTTGTTGAAAAAATCAATGTAATCGCGCGCTGCTGCTATGGTGCCGGCAGCGTTACCATACTTAAAAAGGCCAAAGACAGCCTCGAAAAGTTCGAGAAGCTGGGTTATCGCAAGGTTCCGGTATGTATCGCCAAAACCCAGTCTTCGCTTTCTGATACTGTGAACAAACTCGGCCGGCCGAGCGGCTTTGAGGTTACCATACGCGAAGCCAGGCTGAGTGCCGGTGCCGGCTTTGTCGTCGCCATTGCCGGCGAAATCATGACCATGCCGGGACTTCCGGCTAATCCTTCAGCTGAACATATAGATGTCGATGAGAACGGCAATATAACTGGTTTATAAGAATTCAAAGGAGATAAGAATGAACAAGACCCCGTTGTGTGCAGTGCATGAAAAACTTGGTGCCCGAATGATCGATTTTTCGGGCTGGTATATGCCGGTGCAGTATACTTCGATTATCGAAGAGCACAATGCCGTGCGCGAAGCGGCCGGGCTTTTCGATCTTTTTCACATGGGCGAATTCTGGCTGACCGGGCCTGATGCGCTCAAAAACGTTCAGAAAATCGTCACTCAGGATGCCGAAGCTCTTTCTGACCGCCAGATTGCTTACTCTCCAATGTGTCGGCCCGATGGCAGCATCGTCGATGACCTGCTCGTCTACCGCTGGAACGCCTATAAGTTTCTGCTGGTAGTCAACGCCAGCAATATCGAAAAAGACTACAACTGGATCAAAAGCCAGCTTGAAGGCGATGTCAAATTCGACAACCAGTCGAACAACACCGGCTTGATCGCCATTCAGGGCCCGCAGGCCGAAGCCATTCTGCAGAAGCTTACGCGCCAGCGCCTGAAACCGATCAAATTCTACTGGTTCACCTCAGGCAAGGTTCTCGACGTAGAATGCATAATCAGCCGAACCGGCTATACCGGTGAAGAAGGCTTCGAGCTCTATTATCCGGCCGAGCATTCAGAAAAACTCTGGAACGCTCTGATGGAAGCCGGCAAAGATGTCGGAATCAAACCCATCGGACTCGGTGCCCGCGACACTCTCAGACTCGAAGCCCGTCTGATGCTTTACGGCAATGATATCAGCGACAATACCACTCCGATCGAAGCCAATCTGAACTGGACCGTGAAGTTCAACAAAGGCGCGTTCACCGGCAGCGATGTGCTCAAAAAGCAGAAAGAACAGGGCGTCAGCAAGACTCTCGTCGGCTTTGAGCTGGGTAAAGGCCCGGCTGCCCGCCATGGCTACCCGATCGTAAAAGACGGCAAAACCGTTGGCGAAGTGACTTCTGGCACGATGGCTCCGACTCTCAAAAAGAATATCGGACTTGGCTACGTGCCGCCCGCACTCAGCGCCATCGGAACCGTTTTCGACATCGAAATCCGCGGCAAAAATTACCCCGCTACCGTCATAGAAACACCATTTTACACAAGGGCAAGGAGTTAATCATGCACAGTCTCAAGGAATTCGACAGTGAGATTTTTGAAATTATCGGACGCGAGAAAAAGCGCCAGATGAGTCAGATCGAGCTTATCGCTTCAGAAAACTTTGTATCTGAAGCGGTTCTCGAAGCACTCGGCTCGGTTCTCACCAACAAATATGCCGAAGGCTACCCGGCAAAGCGCTATTACGGCGGCTGCGAAGTAGTTGACGAAGCCGAAAATCTGGCCCGCGACCGCGTCAAAAAGCTTTTTGGTGCCGAGCACGCCAACGTGCAGCCGCACTCAGGCAGTCAGGCCAATATGGCAGTCTACCAGGTCGTTCTCAAACCAGGCGATACCTTTCTTGGCATGAACCTGCAGAACGGTGGTCATCTCACCCACGGCAGCCCGGTCAACTTCAGCGGCCTGCTCTACAACGTCGTTCCCTACGGCGTCACCGATGATACCGAAACTCTCGATTACGATATGCTGCACAAACTGGCAGTCGAGAACAAGGCCAAGATGATCATGGTCGGCGCCTCTGCTTACCCGCGCGTCATCGATTTCGAAAGAATTCGCAAAGTCTGTGACGAAATCAATGCAGTCATGTGCGTCGATATGGCCCACATCGCCGGTCTCGTCGCTGCCGGCCTACATCCGTCGCCGATTCCCTACGCTGATTTCGTGACCTCGACCACTCACAAAACCTTGCGTGGCCCGCGCGGCGGCCTGGTTCTCTGCAAGGATAAATGGGCAAAAGCCATCGACAAGGCGATTTTCCCTGGTCTGCAGGGTGGTCCGTTGATGCACGTCATCGCAGCCAAGGCCGTCGCTTTTAAAGAAGCTCTTGAGCCCGATTTCAAAAAATACCAGCAGAAGGTTCTCGACAATGCCAAAGCTCTCGCGGCAGCTCTCTCAAATAAGGGCTTCCGACTGGTCTCTGGCGGCACCGACAACCATCTGATGCTAATTGACGTGCGCAATAAAAACGTAACCGGCAAACTTGCCGAAAAAGCGCTCGATCACGCTGGTATCACAGTCAACAAAAACACCATACCGAATGATCCACAGTCGCCCTTTGTTACTTCTGGCCTGCGTGTCGGCACACCGGCCGTAACTACCCGGGGTATGACCACCAATGAAATGAGCAGGATTGCCGACCTGATGGACGAAGCACTGACAGCCCCTGAAGATGAAGCCAATCTTGCTGCTGTTAAGGGCAAAGTAAACGAAATCTGCAAAAAATTTCCCTTCTATAAAATTTGACAGGAGATCATAAGATGAAATTCACAAAAGAACATGAATGGGCAAAACTTGATGGTAACGTGGTAACCGTGGGCATTACCGACTATGCGGCCCACCAGCTTGGCGACGTGGTATTTGTCGAACTGCCGGCCAAAGGCAGCAAATTGTCCATGGGCA
>CAZMWO010000274.1:0-1485 GCA_964569565.1 uncultured bacterium
GAAAGTCGCCTTCGATATCGTTGTTCGACAGGTCGCCGAGCAGATACTTGTAAAAGGGCTCGATATCGCGATCTTCAAAGATAAAGGTTCTGATGAAATTCTGCACCTTCGAGTAAGGCTTGATACGGTCGAGGCACTGCTCATACTGACGCTCGATCATGCCATCTTTGGAGATGCGGGTCAGTTTGGTCGAGAACACTTCGACCTGCTTCTTGATAGACTGGCTCTGCACGCTGAGGAACTTGAGGTAATCTTCGGCGCAGCCGATGCAGAACATTTCGTATTCCATGTCGACCGCTTCTTTTGCTTCTTTGAGCAGTTTGTCGCGCTCGTCATTGAGATCGGTCATGCGCAGCACGGTGCCGAGTTCCATGAGTTTGCCGCCGAGTCCGGCAAAGCCGCTGAGCCTTTCTTTGAGGCGGTTGCTGATTTCGCGATATTCACGCTGTTCCTTGTCGAGCCTTACCTTGATTTCCTGAACCTTGCGGCTGAGGACTTCGCGCGGGTAGCGTAACAGATACTTTTCGAAGGCGGTGAGGAAGTCGACTGCGATATGCGCGCCAAGATCGGGATTATTGATTATTTCGATGACCTTTTCCAGCAGCTGTTCGCCGGTCTTGACCGCAGCCTGCTCGAAGTTTACCTTGACCTTCGACCTGATCTCGTCTTTTTTGACTCGATTCTGGTTCATTTCGTCGATCTGCCGCAGAATGAATGCCGAAGCCGATTCACCATCGCGCTGCTTGCTCGTGGTGCGTAACGTATGGAACATCGGGTTGTCCCAGAATTGTTTGCGATCTATGACTTCTTTGGTCATCAGAAACAGGGCTTCAGGTGTGAGATCGACCTTGCCGGGATTGTTTTCGGCAAATTCCTGCACCATCGAATCGATCAATATGCGGTCGACTGAGAGGCGCAGCCAGTAGGTCAGATCCATTGACAGCTTGAAAGTGTAGAGATCTCTGATAACGTCGAGCGGATAATAAAAACTTTTGAAACCGGCTGAACTGAAGCATTTGAGCTGCTTGCCCTCGAGGTCGGAACTCGACTGGCCGAGTATCTGCGAGGCGTTGTCGAGCATCGAGTTCTGTGCCTGGCGCAGTTGTGTGGCCAGCTTGGTGAAGATGAATTCAGAGGCGATGGCGTAATAAGTCGGGATGTCGTCCTGATTGCTGGTGCCGAGCAGGTAGCACTGGTCGAACGGGGTTTCTTCGCATACCGCGCCGAAGGTGGTGGCATCATTGCTTTTGCCCACCGGCCCGTAGTTGACCATGAACTTGTTGCGGCGGTCCTGATTGATGATATCTTTGGCGCTGCGACTGGGCGGGAAGTGCTCTTTGTTCATGAAATAAAAGGTCTCGACCAGTGAGGCGTAGCCATTGCCCTCGAGGCGCCCGGTTGAATTGACGTTGGGGTCGATTGCGATCTGGGTGAAAGCTTCGGGGGTGAGCATTATACCAATGATGCTTGGCTTGCCGCGACCGC
>CAZMWO010000274.1:1495-5159 GCA_964569565.1 uncultured bacterium
TCCGACGATATAGAACTCGGGAGTCAGTATCTGGCCCTGCTTGTTGGTCAGCGGTACGATGATGTCGTCCTGGTTGACGTTACTGCGGGCCATGATGCGGCTCATCTTGGTCTTGATCTGCTGAAAAATTTTCTGAACATCGACAAAAACACCGAAGCGCCCGGTAAACCTGAACTGGTGCGCACCCTGGCTTATCTGCCCGATATGGTTCTTGAGCTTTTGCGGAAACCACTCATACAGGTAGTTGTAGGTGTCTGAATCCAGATTTCCGGTAATCTGACCGGCATTTTGAATGTTGATCTGGTGATATTCACTTTCAGTCAGTTTGGCAGCGGTTTTTGCCTCTTCTTCTGACTGGCTGGCATCGAAGATGTCGGTGTCTATGCACATAAGATCAATGAAATCGGGGAGCGCTGGTTCTTTGCCGCCGGCCTGGCTGAAGGCCTTTTTGATCTGCGGACTGCTGAGGAAAGTTTCTTTGAAGTTTATCAGTGACTTTTTGCCTGTCCCGCCGAGGCCGACGATAAGAGCCGGGTTCAGCGCAATCCTGTTTTCATAGTTTGTACTCATGTTTAAAGACGCTCCCGTTTGGAGATAATTTGCCAAAGTATAGTCTCAGGCTGTTTCCTCTGTCAAGAAAAGCAAAAATAAAGGTTATTACCAAGGTTTTACCTTAAGGGCGAATCTGTTATACTGACATGTCTGAAAAGTCGTAAAACTAACTGGCATTGAAGAAAGGGAGAACCCTATGAAACCCCTGGAACTCAGCTGCATTGCCGGAGTCTGGAATACATCTCTCGGCATACTTAACGAAAATCTGCTGGGGATTGGCAGCGATCTGCAACTCTGGTTCCCGTGGGGCGGCACCTGGCGGGGTCGCGATCTCGACGGCGGCCTGCCACCGACAGATTTCCCTGATGAACTGGCTGGACCGGGTGTGAGCCGCTTTGGCGGCCGCTTCTGGAAGTCGGTTCCGATTAATGGCACCAGCTGGCTGATCAGCGTGCGTGCTCCCAACAGCGCATCACCTGAAATGGCAACCTGGGAACTGCCCGAAAAAGCTGCTGAGTCGCTTAAAATGCTGTCTGATTTTGTCAGACTTGAGTGCCTTCTCGGCCTGACCATGAAGATTCTCGAAAACCAGTCGCGTGAAAATATCGGCCACTGGGACAGAGTGCGCCATCTCAGCGTAGCGATCGGCTGTGAACTTGGCCTGGCACCACGCGAAGTCGCCGATCTTGAAATTGCCGCCCTGCTGCATGACATCGGCAAGGTCGGTCTGCCCGATGAACTGCTCGAACTCGCCGGCCCTCTCGACGAGGCTGAGCGCAAAAAAGTCGAGGCGCATTCCCTGATCGGCTCGGCCATGATCCGTGAAATTCCCGGCATGGAAATGATTGCCGAAATAGTGCTGGGTCACCATGAGGCAATAGATGGTTCCGGCTATCCGCGCGGACTCAAACACGAAGAGATTCCTTTCGGGTCACTGATAATAGCGGTTGCCGATGCTTTTGATGCGATGACCCATTATCGACCCTATGCTATTGAGCGCACCTATCTCGAAAGTTTTGAAGAAATGCAGCGGGAGAAGGGCAAGTTTTCGCCAGAAGTTCTGGCTGCGCTCGAACGGGTTCTGAAAAATCTTGGCATTCTGGATACCAAGCCGCTGGTCGGCTCAAGAGAAGATTGGTAACATTCTGGAGGAAAAATGAAGATCAAATTCCTGTTGTCGTTCATTGCGGTGATTTTTCTGGCTGTTGCACCGGTATCGGCTGACACCCTGCGTGTTGGCGTAGTGTTGTCAATTGGCGGTCTTGGTGATGAATCGTTCAACGACGCCGCTTATAAGGGAATAATGCAGTTGCGCAAAGAAGGTGACTGCGTGGTGGAGGTCGTTGAACCGGGCAGTATCAGCGGTATCGAACCGGCGCTTCGCTATTTCTGCGAAAGAGACATGGATATGGTTTGTGCCGTCGGCATTTTTGCCAACGACGCGGTTCGCCGCATTGCCGCTGCATTTCCGGAGAGCCGCCTCGTGCTTATTGATTCTGTCGTAACCATGCCCAATGTTTTGTCTATTCTGTTCGATGAAGAGCAGGGGTCTTTCTATGCCGGCGCTTTTGCCGCATTGGCAAGTCGCAGCGATGTCGTCGGGTTTCTTGGCGGCATGGAATCTCCGGTGATCGGCAGCTTTGAGCGCGGTTTCAAGAACGGCGTCAAGTTTGTTAAACCAAATGCCATGGTGGTTTCACACTACATTGGTAATACTCCGGAAGCCTTCGACATGCCCGAAAAAGCGTTCAACCTCGGACTCGAAATGGCAAAAGAGGGTGCCGATATGATTTATCATGCTTCCGGCCGTAGTGGACTCGGTCTTATCCAGGCTTCCCGCCGCGGTAACTTTCTGGTGATCGGTGTCGACTCAGATCAGAGTCGCAGTGCTCCCGGCAAAGTCCCGGCCAGTATGGTCAAACGCATCGACACTGCTCTGGTAAAAGCTGCCGAGATAATGCGCAAAGACGCCTTTGCCGGCGGCATCTGGACCATGAGTCTTCAGGACAACGGTATCGAACTGGTTCATTCGCGCTTCAACCGCGACCTGCTTACAGCAGAAAATCTGGTCAGACTTAAAGAGATTGAAGATTTTCTTATGTACAAGGCGATAAAATAATCAGGGTACAGCCCTTGCGACTTGCCGACAGGATTCTTATAATCAAAACATACTCGATCTTAACTGGTTTTGTAATCAGGAGGACACTACTATGATGACCATGACATACGATCAGCGGCAGAATATAACTAAAATGCTGCTTGTGTCGATGCTCTTCTCGCTGTGGTTCGCCATTGCCCCCATCGGGCAGGCACATGCCTCATTCCTTGGCAAGGTCAAGGATATCGGCAAGTCGATCTTCGTTAATGTCGGTGCCATTGCTGCCGGTCTCGGTGGTGGCGCCCTTGGCATGGCTCTCGGTGGTGGGCCGCTCGGTATGGCTGTTGGCGCCGTTGGCGGTTACATAGTAGGCAAGAAAGTTCTCAACTGGACAACTTCAAGTGTTGCCAACTTCGCAACTGTTGCTGGCGCCGTTGCCGGTGGTGCTCTCTGTATCGGCATGGGTTTCCCGATGCTGGCAGTTGGCGTTATTGGCGGCGGTTTGATCGCCCGCCTTGCGGTTACCGCAGTCTCCAAGCTTTTCGGCAAAAAAGAGGTAATGCTCAAGCAGAGTGATATCGACCCGGCTGCTGCTGCCAAAGAAAATGCCGAAGCTGCAGCTTACATGGCTAAAATGACCGGTACTTCTACTGTTCCGGTTGCCAGCCCTGCCAGTGGCAGTAAAACTACCAGCGCGGCTGCTGCTCCGCCGGCGGCTGCCCCCAAGGCTGTCGATTCACAGACCGCATACAGCAACTATCTGGCTGCTTACAAAGAATATATGGCAGCCACCCAGAAGGGTAACGCTGCCGCTGCCCAGAAAGCCTACAGTGAATACAAGAAGAATCTTGACCTCTACAACTCACTGATCAAGGGCAAATAGCAAGCACAAAACCAGCTTTTTTTCTAAAACTGGAACCGGCTCTCGCGAGCCGGTTTTTCATTACGCATGAAAAACTAGTGCTTTGTCAAAGTTGAATTTACAGCTATTGAAGCCTCAATATAGGGCGCAGG
>CAZMWO010000275.1:0-5147 GCA_964569565.1 uncultured bacterium
TCATCGTGCGCGCCGGCCAGTACATTCAGGATCAGGTTGCCGTCGTCGCCTTTTGAATCTTTCGAAGGGCCGCGGCCGCCAAGGTATATCCAGCCGCTCTTGACAAAGGAAGGTGTACCGTCAATGTTTTTAACTATGTTGTCGGCGCGGTTGAAGCGAAAGTCGAGCCCTTCAATACGTTCGCGTTTTTTGCGAACGAGGCGGTTTATACAGGTCAGCGGCCTTCTGCTTTCAGCCACCGAGGTCTCGAGTTTGCCGTCGTCTTTGTTAAAGGTCTGGTTGGCAAGCTTGTTGATCATGCTTTCGTCATGGTGTGCACCGATTGACGCGCCGCGGTGTGAAAACAGAGTGAACCGGTGGAATGGCGGTGCCAGAAGACTGCACAACAGAAAATCTTTGCGTATCCGGCAGGTTTTTTCGATGCCGAGATGGGAGACCTTGACTATAACTTCGATATAGCCACTGCGCTCATAAGGGTTTTTGGCCAGCCCGTTCATGGGAGCCTTGAAAGGAAACTTGTCTCCGAGGTTCACTATGTAACTCACCTTGAAATCAACTTCGCCGTGGGTTCCCCATTCTTTTTTGAAGCGGGTTATGATCTCTTTGACTACATCGAGTGCCTTTATCCGGCTGGTATAGTCGATTTCGTCCATGATGCCGGTTTTGTCGGCAAAGGCCGCCTTCATGATACGTCGCCCATAATCTGGGTCATCCGGGCTGTTGGTTTCGAAATCTTTCTGCAGTTTGCGCACTGTCAGGCGGCCCACCGCCGATGCCAGCTGATACAGGCGCTCGTTGACTGAGACGCGGTTGGTGACAGCGCTTTCATGGCGTACCCGACTGACCAGCGAGGTAAAAACTATGGTCAGAAAAAACAGCACGCCGGCAACGATGATCATGATCATTCCGTGTTTTGCGTTGCTGCCTGAAAGTTTCATGCCGACACCTTTTTGAGAAGGGCGGCAGCCCTTGCGTCAGAGGGGTCGAGTTCAAGAATGCGTTTGAGGTGTTCGCAGCATTTATCGGTTTTTCCCTGTTTTAGCGCGCAAACAGCCGACTGGAAAAGAACCGGCCGGTTGAATGGAAAAAATTCGCGTGAGCGCTCGAGCCAGGTGCTGGCATTGTTGAAGTCGCCTTTTTCGACAAGAATCGTGGCGCAGACCACCATGGCCGTTGCGCTGTCGCGACTGGAAGGAAAATTTCTGATCAGGTTTTCGAGGGTTTTAAGAGCCTCTTCGGGCTGGTTCATCTGGGTCTGGCACTGTGCCAGCTCAAGCATGGCGTTAGTGTCGAGCGGGTCTATCTTCAGAGTGCGCCGGTAAAGCTCGGCCGCCTTGTGATGATCGCCTTTGAGCCGGTAGGCATCGGCCATATCATTGTGGGCATTGCTGTCTGTGGCATTCTTTCTGATTGCTTCGCTGTAGTATTCTATGGCCTGATCGAGATTGCCTTTGTCAAACCAGGCGTCAGCCAGCCAGTTGGCCAGCATTCCGCATTCCGGGCTCAGTTCGTAGGCACGTTGCAGATGCTCGATTGCTTTATCAAGGTTGCCGCCACGTGCCTGCGAAATGCCCATGCCGGCATGAGCTTCTGCGCTGTTTGCGTCTTGTTTGAGCGCTTTCTCATAATGCCTGATCGCAGTTTCGATGTCGCCGCTTTCAAAACTGGCAATACCAAGAGCGATCTCGGCATTGATCCGGTTCTTTCCTTGGCGCAGGCAGGCGTTGGCCTTCTTTACTATATCTGCTGTTGTGTATCCCATGGCTCTCCATTATAGCAACAAAAATTGACGCTGACAGCAGATATTTTACCTTAGAAAGCAAAAAAAGTTTTCGTAAAAACAAAAGCGGCCGCATTAAGCGGCCGCCGTTTATCTGTTCGAAGAATCAGATTTCTTCAAGAATGTCAGTGTGGCGTATGACATAAGCCTGGTTGTTGAGACCCTTCAGGAAATACGTCCAGACTTCTTCCTGGTATTCACCCCGCAGCTTGCGTTTGAGCTGGGTAGTTACATCTTCGCTCAGGGTTGCTTTTACCCCAGGCTTTTCGTCTTCTTCAAGCAAGGCGATGACGAAGCCATAGGGAGTTTCGATGACATCGGTGAATTCTCCCTTTTTGAGGTCCCATACCGCTTTGTCAAGTTTCTCTGAGAGCTGGCCGCGGCGAACCGGAGAAAGCAGGCCACCGGTGCTGGCAGAGCCGTCGATACTGAAGCGGTTGGCCAGAAGTGCAAAGATTTCGCCCTTTTTCAGTCGTTCATGCACTTCCATGGCGGTGCGTTCTTCAGACATGACTATCTGGCGGATCTTGCGGGTGGCCGGAATATCGAACTTATCGACATTGGCTTCAAATTCCTTTTGAATCGCTTCCTGGGGCGGTTCAAGTGTGACCATCTGTCTGATCTTTTCTTTGACCTCTTCGAACGGCTCGTAGCGGTTGGTTTCGAATGCAGTTATCTCGATGAAATGGTAGCCAAGTTCGCTCTTAATCGGCCCGGCGACCTTGCCCTGCCATTTGCCGTCTTTGATGAGGTTCATAAAAGCAGCATGCAGTTCGGGCAGGTAAGTGCGGCCGTCAGCCGAAATTTCGCCGGCACCATCAGAAAGGGCATAGCTTGAGAAACCTGGATTGGCCGAGATCGCCAGTGGTCCGAAGGTGTGTTTGGTTTCCTTGTCTTTCTCTTTATCTTTTTCTTTGTCTGAATCTGCCAGTCTGGCAAGCTCAAGCACATTCGCAGCCGGATTGTCAGAGCGAAGTTTTTCGGCTTTGGCCTGAGCCATGCGGTTGCGTGCTTCTTTTTCAAGAATTTCATGAATCTTGAGCGACATTGTCGGAGTCAGCCCCAGATTGATCGGTTCAAGCTTCGCTTCAAGTCTGAACAGATGGTAGCCGGCAGCAGTCTTGATGACATTGCTGACTTCGCCCGGTTCGAGTGCGAAAACCGCGGTCTCGATTTCTTTGGCAATGGTTGGAAAACCGCTGCTCAGTTCGGCGTTGGCAGCTGTTGTAGTCAGTTCGGCAACTATTATTTTTTTCTGATCAGCGGAATAGTCGTCAGTAACTTCGCCTGCAAAAATTACCGGCAGCTTGCCGCCCTCTTTGCGGGAACCGGCCATTGAATGGAGTTTGGCCATGTTTTCGAAGGTGTCGCTCTGGTAGACTATTTTCTGTCTGGCGGTTTCAAGCGTGCTTTCGGCCTTGATATCGGCCTGAGCCGCCTGCATTTCGGCTGCCAGTTCAGCTTTGACTTCTTCCAGGGGGCGCACTTTTTCGGCGATTTTGCCTTCGACCTTGATCAGGTGATAACCGAACTGAGTTTTGACCGGTTCGGTTATTTTGCCTGCAGTTGTGCTGAACGCAGCATCTTCAAATGGCTTAACCATTGAACCACGTGCGAATTCACCAAGATCGCCACCTTTTTCGGCAGAACCTGCGTCCTGCGAAAATTTTCTGGCGAGTTCTGCGAAGTCGGCGCCTTCTTTGAGTTGCTGATGAATTTTATCAATTTCTCCGCGGGCTGCTTCGAAAGCTTTTTCAGAGTCAAATGCTGCTTTGACCGGAATTTCACGGCGTTCGCCGGCGTGCGACACGACAAGGGTGACGGGTTCAGCACCGGTTTTCGCAAAAATACCGATTTTGCCGAACATGGCAGATCTGGTGGCGCCATTAATCGGCAGTTCAAGAGCGTTCTCGGTTTTTTCCATGCTGGCGTCATCGGCAACGAGTTCTTCGCCTTCAGCGGTAATCAGAACGAAGTTTTCGCGCCCGAGGCTGGTGGTGCTCTGAAGATTGGCTATGCCGGCGTCAAAGGTGAACAGGGTTTTTCCATCGACTTCGTTTGCGGTGAAGTTGCGCAGATTGATACCCAGCTCGCCAAATTTTTCGTCGAAGCTGTTTTTAGGCTTGATGAGAATATGGCGTGCCTTGACCTGCTCAGGGTTTTTGTAGCGGTCGAGGTTATCGGTATACTGGCGTCTGATTTCGCTGTCACTTATCGAGATAGCTCCGCGGAAAGCCGGTTGTCGGGGGTCGATAAAAATATGAGACAGGCTGAGGCGTTCTGAGCTTTTGAATTCTTCGCGATGCTTGTCGAAGTAATCCTTGATCTGGGCTTCATTTATTTCGGCCAGACCTGAAAAGTCGGCGGGAGAAATGAGAAGATTGTTGAAAGTTATCTGATCATCGTCTTTGAAGCGAATCTTGTTGGTTTCGTAATAGTTTTTCAGGAAATCTTCGGTGGCGCTTGCTGGCGGTACAACCTGCATTATCTGCTGCGATACAGCCTGATAGGTCATCTGTTTGAGTCTCTGCTGAGCGTATTCATCGACAGAAAGTCCTTCACGTCGGAGCTGGCGGTCGAATTCAACCGGAGAGATCGTCTGGCGATCCTTTTCGACGATTGCGGCGGCAGTAATCTCAGGTTTGATATTGTTGGCACGTGCATAAAGCTCGAGCAGCGACATCGAGATCAGGCTTTCGAGAGCCCTTTCCTTGAGCATCTTGCCGTAAAATTCACGGATGCCGGCAGGCATCGAATCATTCTGTAACTGCTGGTATTCAGGCGAATCCTTGATAGCACGCCATACGGTTTTGACATCGATCACGGTGGTGAGCGACGCATTGCCGGTTGGCAGCGATACGTGGGCCACCGGCAGATTGAGTTTGCTCTGCAGGTGTGTGGGAACCAGGTTGCGCAGGTTTTCGGCGCGCTGTTCCGATTCGTCGGCCTGGCGTTTGCGTTCTTCCTGTTGCTGTATCGCTCTGCTGGTACCATAACCAATTACAAAAATCGAACCGACAAACAGGAGCACCGTTGCCCAGATGATCTCCTTGATGTGGAGCCTGAGCCATCGCATCGACATGAAACTTGCCTTGGACATTCGCTTGTTACCTCGTCTATCTTGTCTTGATGACCATCTGTACCCTCATCGTGATGTCATGGGGCACTTCGGGACTGTGGATTATATCACCCCATGGCATACATGTCAAAAACTGCTTTTTTATATTGCCGGTTGACACTTTTTAACTGACACTGCTATTATATCAATATCAAGCTTCGGTATCGATAATTTAATAAGTATCAGGAGGATGTAGTATGAAGCTTTTGATCAGTCTTCTAGTAGTGTTTCTGATGGTGGGTTTTGTGG
>CAZMWO010000276.1:0-5139 GCA_964569565.1 uncultured bacterium
CCTGGGCAAAACAGCCGTGCGGAGCGTGCGGCATGTTTCCGTCGAATATTTCTGAGATACTGCCAAGACAGGCCTCGGTGTTGATATGGTTGATGAAAGGTTCGATCATCAGCGAGGCACGCAGCTGTGCTTCCATCGAAAAATTGTTGACTTTCAGATAAGAACTGATGAATGGCCCGATCAGAAAGCCCCAGACCGTGCCCTGATGATAAGCGCCATCACGCTTGTAACGGTCACCCCCATAGAAACCTTCATAATGCTCGCTGTCGGCAGAAAGGCTTCTCAGGCCGTGCGAAGTATAAAGTCTCGAAAACACGACATCGACAATCGACTTTTCTTCGGGGTGATCGAGCAGGGAAAAGGGCAGAAAGACGGCATATATCTGGTTCGGGCGCAACGAATCATCTGGCCTGCCGTCGGGTCTGATAAAATCATAAAGGCACTGCCGGCGGTCGTTCCAGAATTCCTTGCGGAAAGAATTCTTAACTTTTTTTGCCAGCGCGGTGACTTCGCGCGAGTGGCCTTCAAATTTCTCCTGAAACAGGGCGAATATGCGCAGTGCATTGTACCAGAGGGCGTTAACTTCGACCGCCTTGCCGTTTCGTGGTGTAACAACCCAGCCTTCGACCTTGGCATCCATCCAGGTTACCTGAACGTCAGGATTGCCGGCGCTGATAAGTCCGTCTTCCTTGTCCATCGCTATGTCGAAGCGGGTGCCGGCCATGAATGCTTCGATAATCGCTGCCATGCCATCATAGAGATACTCACGCACAAAATCCCAGTCATCGGTATATTCAATAAGTTTGTAAGCCGCAAAAAAGAACCACAAAGAGGCATCGACACTGTTGTAGGCTGCTTCATTACCACTGTCAGCGAAGCAGTTGGGAACCAGACCGTTCTGAATAGCTGCAGCAAACGTTTTGAGAATCGAACGGGCGTCTTCATACCGCCCGGGAACCAGAGTCAGGCCGGTAAGCGCTATAAGACTGTCACGTCCCCAGTCAGAAAACCACGGGTAACCTGCGATTATCGTGCGGCTGCCGGTGCTCTGGCGTTCGACGATGAACTGGTCAGCGGCCAGCAGCAACTTGCGCAGCAACGGGTCGGTAGAATGCAGCGCCGAAGCTATGGCGTCGAGACGTTGTTCTTCGCGCTTGCGCAGATCCATCGGGTTGAATGAATTGACCGGCTGATCGGAAAAAAGCAGTGAAACCGAACCGCTGAAGGGACTTACATCGAGCCAGCCACAGGAAAAGTCATCTTCGCGATCTGGCAGACCGCGATCTTCTTCGACCTGCAAAAAGATATCCTTGTGCCAGCGCGGATCTTCGACAAACTTGCCGCGATCCCAGCGAACGAAGAGCTCGGGCGCGTTGGCGAACGGCTGCAGGCGCAACTGGCGCTCCTGCACCTGAGCGCAGCGCTCGAGGCCGGTGCTCTCATACATGTTGCCATGAAAATCGCGAAAGAGAAAGTGTGGTCGCACCCGCAACGTGACCTTGCGGTCGTTGCCAAGCAGTTTGTAGGTAACCAGGCTGGTATTCTGACCGTAGACCATGCTGATGGTCTTGATCAGCATGACATCGCGAATCTGGTAATACCAGGTCGGAATCGGGTCGCGCTCAAAACGTTCGAGATGCAGATAACCGGCCGGGTTGCGGATGTCCTGCTCATGCACACAGGTTGACAAAGCTATCTCCTGCCGGTCGATCACCAGAGTTTCTTCGAGGCGCGAAACCAGAACCAGGCGCTCGACCGGCGGCCGCCGCGATGCCACCAGAATGCCATGATAGCGACGGGTGTTGATGCAGGGAACGGTCGAACTGGCGTAACCGCCGATACCGTTGGTTATGAGCCATTCCTGGCGTGTTGCGCGTGCCAGATCCGTCTGTATTTCGCGACCGACTGAGATCATCGTTAATTCTCCTGCCAGGCTGTAAATTCAGCCAAAGTTTATACCAGTTCGCATCATTCTTCTCTTTCTTTCTTTCTTTCTTTTCCTCTTCTTAGCGTCTCTGAGGCTTTGTGCGAGCTTTCTTCTTTTCTTCGCTATTGCTATCGTTTTTTCTTTCTTTCTTCTCCGCGCCTCAGTGGCTCAGTGCGAAATCTTAAAGAAAAATCGATTACGAGCACGATTACGCGCACGAGCACGGAAGAGGGTGAGATAACTTCTGTAAGTATGGCGGGAATGATGTTATACTGGCGGGCAGTAAACAACGGGAGGAGACAGAATGTCGCACTGCCTGCTGATCGATGGAAACAACATAGTGTTTCGCGCTTATTATGCCTTTCAGAACCAGCGCCTGAAAACCAGCGACGGACTCGCTACCGGGGCACTCTACGGCTTTTTGCGCATGTTGCTGAAAATGCTGAAGGATCGGCAGCCAGACCTGATTGCTGTTGCTTTCGATACTTCGCGCGATACCTTTCGTCGCCGCATGTATCCTGAATACAAGGCTAAACGCAAACCGACTCCGCCCGATCTGCTCGAACAGCTGCCGCTGGCGCACAAGGCGGTGGCAGCGCTCAATATCAAGATTCTGACGCGCGACGACTATGAAGCTGACGACCTGATCGGCTCAGCGGCAAAAAGTCTGGCGCAACATCACAAGGTCACGGTGGTTACCGGTGACCGCGATCTGCTGCAGCTGATCGATGGCAACGTGCTGGTTGAGCTTTGCCAGAAGGGTGTTACCGATACCCGCGAAATAGATGTTGCCGAATTCAATAAGGAATACGGCTTCGACCCGCGCGGAATCATCGAGCTCAAAGCCCTGATGGGCGATTCTTCCGATAACATTCCGGGCGTTAAGGGCATCGGCGAAAAGAAGGGCCTGGCGCTGATTCAGCAGTTCAAGACCATCGAAAATCTCTATAACTCGCTCGATGCGGTCGATAACGACAAGATGCGGCAGAAACTGGCCGATGACCGCGAAATGGCTTTTCTCTCGCACGATCTGGCAACGATCCGATGCGATCTCAAGGTTTTCGACAGTCCTGATGAGTTCAGATGGAATCCCGACAACCTTGGTTCAGATTCATTCACCGACTTTCTCAGCCGCTATGAATTCGGATCTCTTTACAGGGAATTTGCCGGGCACGCTCTGCCACCGCGAAAGCCGGCCGATGCTGCCGGCGAAGCCGGTCAGCAGAGCTCTGCACCGCATGCGTCCGCCGAGGAAGGGCAGGCAGTGGCCGAAGGCGAGGCTGCGCCTGAACTCAGACCATTGCCGGGCGAAAAACTTCTGATCAGCAGAATTGACGAGCTCAAGCGCTGGCTGGCAGAGCTTGGCGATACTGTCTGTCTCGACATCGAGACCGACGGTTTCGACCCTGTCAGCAACCGTATTGTCGGTGTGTCACTTGCCGCCAGCAGCGAAAAGGCTGCTTACATTCCACTTCGCCATGCATATCTCGGCCTGACCCCAGATGATCAGATCGAGCCGGCCGACTTTTTTGCAATTCTGCGCGATGTGCTGCCGGGGCGCCGGGTGATCGGGCACAACCTCAAGTTTGACCTCGCCTTTCTTGCCAATGAAGGCGTCGAAGCCGGTTCGAACCTTTTTGACACTCTTATTGCCGGTTACGTCATCGATCCGACACGCTCGAATGCGCTCAAAAATCTTGGCCGCAGCCTGTTCAATTACGAGGTATCTGAATACCGCGAAGTTGCTGGTGCCGGCAACTTCGCTGCCGTCGATCTGGCTGCCGCCTGCGAATATGCCTGTCAGGACGTTCTTCTGACCATGCATCTGTATCACAGGTTCCAACAGGAACTGGCTGAAAAGAAACTGAAAAAACTTTTCGATGAGCTTGAAATGCCGATCTTGCGCATTCTGCTCGGCATGGAACGCACCGGCATCGGTCTCAACTCGAAGTATCTGCATGAGCTCAGCGATGAAATCGCCGGGCGTCTGACTGCGCTCGAAGCTTCGATTCATCGGCATGCCGGCCGCATTTTCAACATCAATTCGACGCAGCAGCTGCAGGAGATACTGTTCAAAGAAATCGGCCTCAACCCGCCCAAAAAGACAAAAACCGGTTTTTCGACCGACAGCGAGGTACTCAAGCTGCTGGCACCTCAGCACGCGATCTGCGCCGATCTGCTCGAATACAGAGAGCTGGCCAAGTTGCGTTCAACCTACGCTGAATCCCTGACGACGCTGGTCAACAGCAAAACCGGGCTGATTCACGCCAGTTTCAATCAGGCGGTTACCGCTACCGGTCGTCTGTCGAGTTCTAATCCGAATATGCAGAATATACCGATCAAGACAGAATGGGGGCGCAAGATCAGGCGCGCCTTCGTGCCACCACGGACTGGCGATGTTTTTGTGTCGATCGACTATTCACAGATTGAATTACGTCTGCTGGCGCACTTTTCGCAGGATCCCGGTCTGGTCGAGGCTTTCGTCACCAATACCGACATTCATGCGATCAGCGCCGGGCGGATCTTTCGAAAACCGCCGGCCGAAGTGACTTCGCAGGAACGCACTGTCGGCAAAACGGTAAACTTTGGCATTCTTTACGGTATCTCAGCGCATGGCCTGGCTGAAGATCTTGCGATCTCCCGGCCCCAGGCAAAAGAATACATCGACAGCTTCTACAACAGCTTTCAGCAGGTTACCAGCTTTTTCGACGAAGTGGTGCAGCAGGCCCGTGTGACCGGCGAGGTAGAAACACTGCTCGGCCGGGTCAGGCAGCTTCCTGATATCAATTCCGGCAAATTTCAGCTGCGCAGCGGCGCTGAGCGCATCGCCAAGAATACGCGCCTGCAGGGTTCCGCCGCCGATCTGGTAAAGAAGGCGATGCTCGACACGGTCAGGATGCTGTGCGAAAAGAATTATCAGGCGCGGCTTATTCTGCAGATTCATGACGAACTGGTGTTTTCGCTGCCAAAGGCAGAATTGAAGCAGGTCGCGCCAATGTTGAAGCATTGCATGGAAAATTGTGTTAAACTCAATGTGCCACTGGTATGCGATCTGGCATACGGAGAGAATCTGGCTGACCTTGAAGAAATGGATTTATGAGAAACACAATATAAGCAATACGAAATACAACAATATCAAAAAATTAAATATTTGGGAATTCATTCAAATAGACCACTTAAAATATCATAATAGTCAAATAAATTTAAAATTT
>CAZMWO010000277.1:0-4192 GCA_964569565.1 uncultured bacterium
TCGAAGAAGAACTTGCCCGTCTTGATGGTCTGAGCCTTTTCCCAAGCGGTGAAATGCGGGAAAAACTGGTCTCTTCAGGCACCGGCGACCTTAAAAAACGTGTTTCCGGCTGCGAAATATTGCAAAGGCCCGGAATTTCGTATGGTGATGTCAAAAGCCTTCTGGCAGGCGAGAAGAGTGAATGGCTTGCTGCGCCTGACGAAATATACAGTCTCGAAACCGAGATAAAATATCGTGGTTATTTTGAACGTGAGTCAGAAAAGATTACCCAGACAA
The DNA here is from genome assembly GCA_964569565.1 of uncultured bacterium. Taxonomy (GTDB): domain Bacteria; phylum Muiribacteriota; class Ozemobacteria; order Ozemobacterales; family Ozemobacteraceae; genus Rifleibacterium. Next base: position 277 of record CAZMWO010000277.1, read on the forward strand.
AATTTTTCGAAAGTATCAGGCTGCCGCTGTCGCGGGTCGATGCAAGGGTTGCTCTGCTGGCACCGCATGTTGCTGAACTGCTTTTGTCGGATCAGTTCGACGATCTCAACCAGCTGGTAAGAAAAAATTGCCTTTCACGCTCAGAACTTGCTATTCTGTTGACAGTACTTCGTCAAGATTCAGAAGAGGTGGTCGGCAACCCTGAGGTGTTAAATGATTAACAAGAAAAGGCAGGAGCTGATAATTCAGAATCTGCGCTCGATTTCTTCAGAAGTGCGTATGAAATCGATAGAGCAGCTTATGCAGATTCCCAATATGCCTGCACAAGAAAAAATGGCGCATCTGCAGGTCGTGGTCAACGACCCTGAACCTGAAGTGAGCAATATGGCTGTTCAGGCTGTTGAAAGCCTGAAAGGAAAGTCTGAAGTTTCTTCTCATGGAGACGCAGCCCCTTCCAGTCCAGATTTTCCCGGTCTTCCGGCAGATATTGAAGCGCCGTCAAAACCGTCAGCAGAAGAGACTTTTCCCGGAAACCCCGACCCGCAACCTCAGCAACCTCAACAACTTCAACAACCTCAGGAATTGTCAGCACCAGCGCTGCCTTCAATCGACGCTGTAGTTCTTGAACAGCCAGTAGAGTTGCCTCCGGTAGAAGCTGAAGCCGACGTTTTTGTCGATGATCCACCCGATCCGTCTCTGCCAAATCTGGCCAAGATTACCAATATTCCCGACATGCTTGCGCATATTCAGGAGCTCGCCTGTAATAGGCCTTCAGGTCATGCGACCCAGCTTTTAACCTTGGCGCGCAGCGGTATTGAAGAAGTTGCTTTAACGGCTTTACAGGCCTTGTTCAATCTTAAAGATTACCGTGTTGCACCTGAGATTCTCAAAATGCTGGGAGAAGACCAGTATTCTTCGCAGCGCCGATTTCTGATGCTCAAAATCATCATGGAGAGCAATCGCTCCATGCATGTTCCGTCGCTCGAACAGATACTGATGAAGGAAAGGGACGTCATCGTCAAGTCTGGTCTGGTCAAGGTTTATGCCAGAAGTAGTGGCGCCGGCGGCGTTGCAACTCTGATAGCCTGCCTCCAGGATCAGGATGCCAGAGTTCGCGCCAACACCGTTGAAGTAATAGAAGAGCAGGATATCAAAGGCTGTGAGCAGAAAATCATACAACTGCTGCAGGATCCTGAAAACCGGGTCAAGGTTAATGCGGCAAAATACCTGGTAAAGAATGGCTATCAGCAGGCTTTTATGACCTTGCGCAGCATGCTGGTCTCTTCTGAAGTCTGGTTGCGTGACAGTGTCATATTTGCGCTTGGCGAAATCGGCGATCAGGCGTCTTTGACTCTGCTCAAGGCTGCGCTGAAAGATCCCAATCAGGGTATCAGGCTGAGTGTCCTGAAGGCTCTGGCCAGAATCAACAACAACACGGCACGTCAGGTTCTTAAGGCCGCTACCGGAGATCCGGATCCGGTGGTCGTGCAGGTAGCCAACACTCTGTTCGAAAAAATTAAAAACACGCCAGTTCGCGAAGATATACGTTACTTGCCAAATGCAGCGCTGGGCGGCGCCCAGCCTCAGGCGGCCGCCCCCCAAAGACCTGCCGTTCCACAACAACCGGCAGCTGCTCCGCAGCAACCGATAGTTCCGCCGCAGCAACCCGTGGTGCCACAACAGCCGGCAGTTGTTTCGCCGCCACCTCAACCGCCAAAGCCCGCTTTTGTCGCCCCGCCGCCGGTTCCTGTTCCTCAGCCAGTTCCGCCGGTGGCTGAAACTCCGGCTTTGCCGTCAATGCCGCCGGTGATGCCCAGGCCTGTGGCACCGCCGGCTCCGATTGCTTCGCCGCCGCCGGTTCCTGCTCCTCAGCCAGACCCGCCGGTGGCTGAAACTCCGGCTTTGCCGCCAATTCCGCCATCGCCAGTTCCCCCGCCACCTCCCCCCAGGCGGCCGTCGGTTCCTGGTATGCCCGGCTTTGCCAAACAGCGTTCTGAAGATCTTTATATCAAGCTCTGCTCTGCCAATGTCGAAGAACAGCGGGCCGGCTCGCGTGATATAGCCTTTATTCTTGGCGACGACCAGATGATTTTGCTGACCAAGGCCGTTTCACTGGCAGACGAAAGCATCCGAATCAACGCCGTTAAAATTCTGTCGCGAAAAAAGACCCCGGATGCGAAAGCCCTTCTGGAAAAACTTACCTCGGATCAGAACGAAACGGTTCGCTCGATGGCTGAAAAAGCTCTGGTCATGATGAAGTGACTCCAGACTTTCAGGTTATAGTTGTCGGAGCCGGCCATGCCGGTTGTGAGGCTGCTCTGGCCTGTGCCCGTGCCGGTGTTGCCACGCTGCTGCTTACCATCAACCTCGACACTGTTGCTGCCATGCCCTGTAACCCCTCTATTGGCGGCCAGGGAAAAGGCCAGCTGGTGCGCGAGATCGATGCGCTTGGCGGTGAAATGTCGATCGTCGCCGACGAAACCAGCATACAGCGGCGCCGGCTGAATACCCGGAAGGGTATTGCCGTTCAGGCAAACCGTTTTCAATCAGACAAGGATGCCTACAGCCGGCGCATGCTGCGATCGGTGCTCGAGCAGCCCGGACTCGCAATTCTGCAGGCAATGGCAGCCGAACTCTATTTTGAGAACAATCGCCTGGCTGGAGTCAGAACCATAGCCGGCGAGATCTGGCGCTCCAGAGCCGTGGTTCTTACTCCAGGCACCTTTTTGCGAGGCCTGATACACATAGGTGAAGTGCATTTCAGCGCCGGCCGTGCCGGTGAACCTGCCGCTGTAGAACTGGGCCAGGCTCTGGCCGGAATCGGGCTGCCGATGATGCGCTTTAAAACCGGCACTCCTCCTCGGGTCGATGCAGCCACCATAGATTTTACCAGTCTGGAGCGCCAGGAGCACGAGGTGGACACGCCGCCGTTCTCGCTCTGGTCTGACCCGGAAAAGTTTCTGCCCTGCCGGCCATGCTTTATAACCAGAACTACTGCTGAAACCCATCGCGTGATAAAAGAAAACTTCGGGCGTTCAGCTCTGATCGCAGGCCGCATAACCGGCACCGGCGCACGCTATTGTCCTTCAATAGAAGACAAACTCAACAAGTTCCCCGATAAAGAGACACATAAGGTTTTCCTTGAGCCTGAAGGTGCGTATTCGCAGGAGTATTACCTGCAGGGCCTTTCTACCAGCCTGCCTGAAGATGTACAGGAAGTATACGTAAGAACACTGCCGGGGCTTGAGAATGCCCGCATTACCAGACCGGGCTACGGTATCGAATATGACATCGTCGATCCGCTCGACCTCTACCCGAGTCTGATGTCGAAGTCTATCGAGAATCTCTTCCTGGCCGGCCAGATAAATGGCACTTCGGGCTACGAAGAAGCGGCCGCGCAGGGCATTCTGGCTGGAGTCAACGCAGCTGCGGCGGTTCTCAACAAGTCGCCGCTGACTCTCGATGCCAACACTTCCTATCTCGGCCTTATGGTTCAGGAAATCACGACTCTTGGCATCACCGAACCCTACCGGATTTTTACCTCACGTTCGCCATTCCGGCTCAATCTGCGCATGAGCAACGCCGAAGAGCGCCTTGCCGAAATCGGGTTCCGCCGTGGCATTCTTTCGAATGAACGCTATGCAAAAATCGACACAAGACAGAAGCTCCTGACGGAACTCGAGCAGAAACTGCAGGCACATACTGCGACTGCAGCAGGTTACCGCGCAAGCCTGCCATCGTGGAATCTGCCGGTTCCGGCCGGAAATGTCTCAGCGGCGCAATTGTTGCGGCATCCTGCTGCAGAACTGGCAATGTTCACGCCACTGTTTCCTGAAATTGCAGAGCTCGACCGTCTTGCCGTTCTCGAAGTCGAAGCTAAAATAAAATACGCCGGCTACTTTGCCCAGCAGCATAA
>CAZMWO010000277.1:4202-5121 GCA_964569565.1 uncultured bacterium
TAAAGAATTCGAGCTCATCGAATCGATGCGGGCCATAAAAATTGACGAAGGTTTTTTTGCAGAGTTGCCTGATGCTGTGTGCAAAGAGGCGCGTATGAAGATTCTTGCGGTTCGGCCGGCAACGGTAGATGCACTGGCCGCTATCCCGGGGGTGCGGGCTTCCGACCTGACGCTGATTTTGCTGACTTTGCGACGCCGTCAGCGTGACAGGGAGCTAAATCGATGAGTGACAACAGTGTTATCAAAATTGTTGAACCTTATGTCGAGAAGCTGGCTCTGCCGCTGAACCGCCAACAGCTTGAGCAGTTGCAGCTTCTTTCTGTTCTGATGCAACAGGACCCGCTTTATAAGAGCGTTTCCAAGATATCTGAACCGGAAGAGATTGCGGTAAAACATTTTCTCGACAGCCTGGTTCCTCTCGGATTTGCACCGGGAATATGGAAGGCGACCAATATTATTGATCTCGGCACGGGTGGAGGCTTTCCCTGCCTTCCGCTGGCGGTTGCGCTGCCGCAGAGCAGCTTTATGGCGGTAGATTCGCGTCAGAAGTCAGTTGATTTTGTCGCCCGTATGGCAGAGAAGGCCGGTATAAAAAATGTAAAAACACGGCATACCCGTATTGAAGATCTTGGTCGTGACAGTGAATTCAGGGAGCGTTATGATCTCGTTGTCTGCCGCGCTCTTTCGGCTGTGCGCATACTGGTGGAATATACTTTGCCGCTGTTGAGAAACGGTGGCCAGGCTTTTTTTTACAAGGGCCCGAAACTTGAGCAGGAAATGCTGGAGGCGGCAAATGCATTTAAAGTGTTTGGAATTGCTGCTTCTGACATCGAGTTGCTCTCTCTTCTGCCCCCACAAGTGCCATATGAGCGTAATTTTGTGCGAATTCTCAAACGGCACCCGGTTCCGGCCGCTTATC
>CAZMWO010000278.1:0-410 GCA_964569565.1 uncultured bacterium
AGAATATTCTGAAGAGATTGCGGGATGGTTAATCATTAAACTGCTTGTATTTGTGGCATATGCTATATATTATTACATTCGCAGCAAATGATGCAAGCCTGTTGTGCAATAAATCGACTGGAGGCTGATATGAAAGTACTGATTATCTTCAACCATGCACCCTATGACGGAACCGACGTGACCTGGAACGGCCTGCGCCTTGCCGGCCAGCTGCAGGCTACCGGCAACGAAGTCAGGATTTTTCTGATGAACGACTCGGTCGACATGGCCCGCGATACCTGCAAGCCTCCTGCGAGCTACGATCAGGATCTTTCCCTGATGCTCAAGGATCTTATCGCCAAGGGAGTTGCCGTTAAAGTTTGTGGCACCTGCATGGCGCGTTGCGGCATCCACAAAAACGTGCCCTATTT
>CAZMWO010000278.1:420-5110 GCA_964569565.1 uncultured bacterium
CGCCGGCGCTGAAAAATCGACGATGGCAGCCCTTGCCGAATGGGTCGTTGACAGCCAGCAGGTGTTAACCTTCTGAATGAACTGTTTGAGTGTTTGCTTGAAGTTGCCAGCGCCCATACTGTGTTGATGAGTGTGTCGATTGTTCAATAATGATTTGGTTAAAGTCTGATATTTTGAAGGACATAATTTGTACATCGAATTTTTTGGCAAGCTGATTGTCAGTCTGTTGATCACTGTTCTGGTCATTCGAAGAGCAGCATGTGCCAGTTCTGGTTCTGAGGTTGCGCAGGCGGCCCTGGTACGGCTGAAGGTGCCGGTTATTCTTGCCCTGGCTTTCTTTTTTGTCATGCTGCTGGCATCGCAGACCGGGTTGCTGGTGGCGGCAATGTCGTTTGACCCATCGTTGCCGGCCTGGGTAATCGCATTTACCGGCAAGCTGCTGTTGCTGAGTATTATGGCCAGGCGACTTTATCGACATCACCTGCCCGGCCTCGAAATGATCAGGCATCTGCTGCTTGTCACTCTGTTTCTGCTGCTGACTCTCGTTGAAACCGTCATTATATTGCCGGCCGCCTGGTTTGTCGGCGAACCGCAGCAGGACAGCAACGGCGTGATATTACAGACTTTGCAGACGACCTGTATTCCCTCGTCTCTGGCGACAATCTGCGCGCTTTATGGGGAACCGGTCAGCGAATATGATGCTGCCCGACGTGTTAAAACTCTGCTGATTGGTTCGCTGGTTGGGCATTCTGTCGCCGGCTGCCGCAATCTTGGCTTTCCTGAAGCTTCTTATAGCAACCTGCCGTTCGCGCAGGTGCTGACCGAAAACTTGCCGTTCATAGTGACCATCTCAACTGGTATCACCGGGGTCGAGCACGCAATCGGTGTAATCGGCAGGCATGACAACAGACTTTTTCTCGCTGACCCTTTACAGGGGCTGGTTGAGATAAGTATCGAAGATTTTTCGAAACGCTGGCGTGGCCAGATCATCAGACTGGGCGCCCGCGCCAATTCAGCAAAACAGCCTCGCCTCAGCGATTTCTCGCCGCCTGTCATTTTGTCGCGTTAAAGCAATTGCTATAAACGGCTAAGGCGAACCAGTTTACGGCATTTCGTACTTGCCGGGCTCTACTATGTAACGTTCAAACTTGCCGCGCACCTGGCCGGGCATGACCGGGCCGAGATCACCGTTGTCGCCGTCTTCGTAATCTTCGCCGTCTCTTGTGTAATCGTCTTCGTCAACCAGTGTGAACTCAGCAAAGCCGGTTACTCTTACTGAAGATTTGTATGTGTAGCTGGCCGGGCCAATGACTCCGCCAGGGCTGTCAGTCGCTTTGAGGTCGTAAATGGTTGTCGCGGTAGCGTAATCAGGGTTGTTTGTCTTTACCAGATCGGGGATCTCGGTGATCGGAACTATGACCTTTTTCGGAGATTCAGGTTTGTCCAGGAGACGATAATCGACCGCTGCGGCAGTCGGTTCGGTTGCATTGCCATTTTCAGGCAGAATCATCTGGCCATATTCAACTGGGGCACTGTATCCATATTTGAAGAAGTCCAGATACTGTGAAGTGTTCGAAGAATCGTTGTCAGGGTCAATGCGGCCGAAACTTACCTTGAGACTGCCGCTTGCATTGTCGGCAGCATAATCCGCGCCGAGATACATGGCATAAACGGTGGCTGTCTTATTTTTCTTATCCTCGACTGGAGCCGCAGTCAGGCGGAAGTTTAAGAAGCCGATGATCTCGATCTTGCTGCTCTGGCCATTTACAAAATTCCGCACGACAGGAATCTTCATGTCGAGAAGGTTATTGTCAAACCTGTACTGTACACCTTCAACGGTAGCTCCAACCATGTTACCGGTTTCGGCGTATATCAGATCGCCAATTGCCAGCGGTTCGTCATAGCCATAAATACCAAATTTGTTGCCGTACATGATGCGATATAGATAGTCGTTCGCCCCACCGCCATGGTCGCCGTCGACATCGATACAACCAAAGTTTCCGGGTGTGATGGTGTCTTTTCCGTCGGATTGTTTCAATATATAGACTGTGTTAGAAGCGAAGCCGAATTCTTTGGCATCGCCTGCATCTATAGGCACGACACCCCAGGGCGCAGGACCGCCGCCAAATGGGTCTAGTTCCTTCTCGCCGAGTTTGATGATGTATTCTTTTCCAAACGTGAATTTTTCGTTCTCAGCGAAGGGTTCGAAGCGATACTTCGTCGGGCTGACATCTCTGGTGATTCCATGAGGGATCCCGAGTGGAATGATAGTACCTAGATCGCCGAGATTTTCACGGCCGGCGCCTACTTCGCTCGATCTGATATCCATTACCTGCGCAAAGAATAGTCCCACATCCTTTTTATGTCTTACAATCAGCTGGTTGTTTTCGGGAGTTATTTCAATATCGGCGAGCTCTTCGTCGGTGTAGCCATTAGATTTGATTACATCGATTACATGCTGGCGTATCTGCGCTTTGTGTTCATCTGTCAGAACTGGAGTCCCGCTGCTCTTGATCTGCATCATCCTGTCAAAACCCGCCTTCCAGCCGGCGTTTACAGCAGTCTGGAGTCGGGACTGTTCAAGATAGAGGTAGCCGATGTCTGTTACCAGCGCAGTAACGGCCAGCAGAACAACGCCAAAAGCGGCGGTCATGAACATTACTGAACCAGAACGGTTTTTGAAAAAAGATTTAGTCATGTCAGGCTCCCACCCCAATATTCTGTCTATAACAGAGAGAATTTACTCTTTCATAACAGTAGCCGAGGCAGCAATAACCAATTTCCCGTTACCATTCGAACCGCCGACAAGTGCTCCCATGAAAGGGGTAATCAGAGAAAGTTCATAAGTGGCCGAGATCGTGACTTCTTGAGTGTCTGTTCCAACACCTGTGAATGTAACGTCATAATCGGCTTCTGCCATTGTCGGAGAGCGGTATCTCCAGAATTCGTCATAGACGCCATAGACGTCTGCCTCCTGACCCAGTGGCGTGTGAGTTTCAGCAGTATACAGGTTTCTGGCGATGAGCGGACTGAGTCTTTTCGAGGCGATTCTTGCCGCCTTGGTGCACTGAAAATTCAGTGTCGACCAGCTGTGCAGAGCCCTGCCAAAATCAAAAATACCGACGATAACGAATATGAAGATCGGCAGCACCAGAGCCATCTCAACCACGGCCTGTCCTCGGGATGTCGCTGTAATCTTAATTTTCATGATGCCCTCAACTCATAGTCTGGTCTGGAGGTGCTGAGGATATTTGTAAGAAGCCATAGCAGTCAGAGTGATGGCAGGGGAACCGCTCGCGCCTTTCAACATCGCCTGGTAAAGAGGTGTGTAGGTCTGCGAACCATATCTGAGTCCGACTTTTATAACTTTTCCACCGCTCTGCAGGTCTACTATTTGAATGCCGGGTTCGGCAAAATCGCCTTTCCACCAATCTGGTTTTTTATCTGTAATGTAATTCGTTATTTCTTCGCTGTCTTTGATCAGATTGTCAGCTGCCCACTGGGCAGATTCGTTGGCGATCTGCTGCAGGGTCAGAGCATTGTACATAGCGAAACCGAAATCAATGATTCCGCCGACGATTACCAGAAGAAATAATGGAAAAACCAACGCCATTTCAACGATGGCCTGACCTTTTTTTCTGTGCATATGTCATCTCCTGTATGTTCTCTACTGTATGTACAAGCAAAAATTGTTCCATATTACACGCTATTTATCAGATAGTATATATGTTTGGGGTAATTTAGCCTCGGGGAATTGTGTGGCATAAATGCCGCTATTTGTTCCCCAAAATGCGTCGAATCTCAGGTTTTTCGAAAAAATGCCGATATTTAAAGTAGATAGGGATAATTGTCAAAATTCGGTCATGGATGACATCAGGAAAAAACCTTATGTACGCCATAGGCAATATTTCTGATCGTGCTTCTTTCTACGGGTATCAGCGCACCAATAAAGCGTCGGAAGCTGATTTCTCAGTCGTGTCAGGCGAGAATCCAGAGCAAATCAAGCATGAACCCTCCATTGCAGCGGATGTGAGGCAGTTGACCTCAGTAGACAGGGCAGTCCAAAAAGATCTTGAAAACGAATTCGGCATTAAGCAATGGCAACCGGGCGATGACCTGAAAGATAGTCTGAAGACTGGTTTGCTGGCCTGGGGTGCTGGCAGGACCAATTCGGGCAGCATCGATGAAAATGCCGACAAAGCTCTGGCCATATTTCAAAAGCATCTTCAGCGATTCATGCTGTCTGAAGACATTCAAACCAATCCTGCTATCGAGCTTGATATCGGCGGTGACGGAAAAGTTGGCTTGAGAAACGATCACCCCGATCGCGAAAAAATAGAGAATTTCATCAAACGGAATTCTGAGATTCGCAACCTTTATGTCGGGGTAGTCAGTGCCAAAAACCTTGTTGCCATCGGGAAAGAGTCGGCAAAGTTCCAGCAGCGCTATGCAGTCGATCCGCAAGCGGCTGTGAGTGAGTTCGCCCACTTGTTTTCGGGCAGATATCAATACAACAGCAGCCTCAAAATCAGCAAAGAAGGCTGGCAGATGACTACCTGGCCTGCTTTTCGTATTTCCTGACCAAGAAAGATTGACGAGAACCAAAATGCAGTTAAAAATAATACTGGCAGCGAATTTCGATGCGGTCTGAGCTGAGCTTCTGGCCGTATTCGCTGTTGCGGTTGCCGAG
>CAZMWO010000279.1:0-5056 GCA_964569565.1 uncultured bacterium
ACAAAGCTGCCGGTATAGCCTTCAATCATGTGCAGGATTCTACCGACTTTCGCCGGGTCTGTTATTGCTGCCCTGTGTGATTTTTGCAGGGGCATCAAAGCTTTTCTGACCGCTGACGTAGGGTCGGGTGCGTTCCTTCTGCTGGTAGATTCGGCATATAGCAGAACATTGCAGCAGTAGCCAATAACCCGGTGCGCGGTTTCTCTGGCTCCCCGGCTTTCGATTCTTCTGGCAATGCTTACCAGGTCGGCTGCGTCGATCTCATTAACTGGCTTATTGCCAATAAACGAGAACACATCTTTTTCAAAGCCTACCGTTATTCTGTGGTTGGTCAGCTCAGAATATCCCGCCATCTTCTTCGACTGCCACTCGCGGGCAACAACTTCAAAGCTGTTGGCGCCGGCTGCTGTTCCGGCTGCCTTCTGAGCTTTGCGGTTTGCAGCAGGATTCACGCCGCTTTTTATCAGCTTTACCATTTCAAGGGTCTTGGCCCTCGCTTCTGCAAGGCTGACCTGTGGATAGGTGCCAAGCGACAGCAATATGCCTTTTCCCTGAAAGCGGCTTTTGAATCGCCAGTATTTGTAGCCTTTGGCGGTAATGAACAGGTATAGCCCTAAACCGTCATGTATGCGGGTTTCTTTTTTGCCGGGCTCTGGCTTGAGATTCTTCACCTGCGCGGGGTTTAGCGACATGGTATAACACCTCTCGAATACTTGATGGGTATACCATAAAGTTATACTATTTTGTGGTATAAGTCAACGAGGTTCGGTTAGATTCATTAAGATTCGGGCAAACAAAAAACCCTGCTATTTGCAGGGCTTTGTGGAGTATATTTTATTCTGTTGAACTCCTGTTCACAGCCGAAGGCGGGAATCGAACCCGCGACCTACGCATTACGAGGGCGTTGCTCTACCCCTGAGCTACTCCGGCATGAGTCGAATGCTCTTTCAGTCGAACGACTGAATTCATCGCGTAAACTCAGCTACATTATTAGCTCATCACGAGGGCTCTGTCAATCAGATTCGACAGGATTCGGCAATTCTCGGTCAAAAGCAATGCCCAAAGATCGCGATCCCTGTAAATGCTGGTGTTACGCCTCACCGCGAATAGCTGTAGAATACATTGTGATATGCAATCGAAGTTATGTTTTTTTATGATGGTTTTTTGTTTTACGCACGGCACGAATATGACGCGCAAGGTGCTACAAAAAAATCTTGTAGTCGGTATTGAATACCTGCGCAAACTTTTTGGCAACAGTTTTGCCGATGGGCCGGCTGCCTTTTTCCATTTCAGAAATATGGCTCTGGAGCATACCGGTCTTTTTTGCAAGTTCAGCCTGAGTGAGGTCGTCGCGGGTTCTCAGTCCACGCAGAACTACGCCGGGGTGCCTTTCGGGGAAGCTATCGCGCCAGTTTGCTGTCGCCGGTTCAGTTTCCTGGCCGCCGAGGCAGGCGATGATGCGCTTGATATCTTCAAGCTTGTCTGCCGGAACCTGAAAGCAGACAGCCACCTTTTCGTTTTTCTTTTCAGTATGCAACATAAGACGCTCCTTGATAATCAGCCAGCTTACGTAAATTTTCTGTAATCAACCTTTTCGTGAGTGCCAACGTAAAGAACTTCGACAGAGCCATCGGCACACTCTTTCCAGACTGCAACATAGGTCGGATTGCCCTTTTTGAGGTGACAATGATGAACACCCTTTGCCAGTTTACTGTAGTTCGGCCAGTCTCCACGCACCGGCCCCATTAGCTCTATCATGGTCAATACTGCGTAAAGAGAGTCGACAACCCTCTTCGGCAAGCGGGCCAAACCGGATGACAGTTTTTTGTTGAGCGGTTGAACCTTAAACGGCATTTGCAAACCTTTTGGCAGCCTCTAATAATAATATACCAAAAAATGAGATGTTTGTCAGTAAAATATCCCTTTTGGTCTGCGACGTTTTGCCTGGTGCATAGAATGTTTTCAAAAAGGTAGACTGTTACCACCAGATTTTACCACCTGAGAGGTGGTCAATCAAACAGGACCGAAGGGTGTCAATAAGGTTCGCTAAAATGAAAAACCCCGCTGTTGATGCGGGATTTTGAATCTTTTTGGATCTCTTTGGATCCGGTTTCGGCTGGGGTGCAGGGACTCGAACCCCAATAAGCAGTTCCAGAGACTGCTGTCCTGCCATTAGACGACACCCCAGTGCGTTCGCTTATGATATCACCATGGCCTTGCCAAGTCAACAAATTTTTGCGGTAAAAGTTAGCGGTATCAGCCCTTAGCGGTGCGGAAATAGCCGATGTGGTTTTCCCACCAGCCATCGAGCACGCCTGCCTGTTCAAGTTCGCGCAGGCGGCGCTTTACTTTGTCGTTGATCGGCGACTGCAGTTTATCTTCCCAGGGGGTTGCCGGAAGCGGTACAAAAGCATGCATGTGAAAGCGCACCGCGTATTTCTGCAGCATTTCTTCCATGAAGTCGATGAGCTCGAACTGATCTTCTTCGGTCTCGTCGGGGTTGCCGATGATAAAGTCGATATGCGGCTGAAAGCCGTGTTCGCGCAGCAGGGCAATCGCATTGACTGACTGCTCGCGGGTGTGTAGGCGGTTCATTCTTTTGAGCATCTTGTTGGAGCCGGTTTGAACGCCCATGACGATTGTTTTGTTCGACAGATATGGTGTTACCAGCTCCATTACTTCAGGCGTGACGAAATCCGGCCTGACTTCTGAGGGAAAGCTGCCGAGATTGATTTCGGGCACGCCAACGGCTTTGAGCATGTCGAGCAGCTCTTTTAGAGCGGCCAGATTTGGCTGGCGGCCGTCAGAGCCGTAAGCGAAAGCATTAGACGAGAGAAATTTGATGCGTTTACGGGTCGGTTTGAGGCGAAAATATTCTTTGATTATCGCTTCGATGCCGGCGAGGCTTCGATGGCGCAGGGTTCCGGCATAGAGCCTCGGAACTCCGCAGAACATGCAGCCGAATTTGCAGCCGCGGCTGATTTCGATTGGCGGCAGGTAGCCGGTTATTTCGCTGAAGCCGGGGTAACGGTCGAGATCGACCTGGCCGCGCGCGGTCTGATGAATTCCTTTTTTAGCGCTTCCGGTCAGCCATTCGCTGAGAAATTGCGGAAAAAAGTCTTCGCATTCGCCTGAAGCCGTGTAGTCAAAGCCAAGTTCGCTGATGCTTTCGGGTGCTGCGGTAGCCTGCGAACCGCCAGCAATAGTTTCAGCTCTGACGTCGGCCTGTCGCAACTTTTCCAGTTCGGCTCGTACCTGCGGAATATGAGGCAGCATAAAGGAGTAGACGATCAGTGAGCGCGAAGACAGTCCTTCCAGCGGTATTGGCTCGTCACTGATCCAGGTGGACAGATTGAAATTGCCGAGCAGCGAGGGTGGGCAGGCACCTAGAATGGCGCCCAGGCTGACTTTGTTGTAGTTGTGAATTCTGATAATGAGGTTTGGCTTGTTCATTGTGAGTTTCTTGGCAGTCAAGTGCTGATAATTTAGCACTTTTATGCGACAAAATCCAGAGTTCTGCGATTTATCGCTGTCTGCCGCGGTCTTCGAACTGGTACGCAATTTGCGGCTACTTTTGCGTAACACTTCTACATTCGAGGCTAAAAATGAAAATTGCAAGGCTGGCTGTGATCCTGTGGATGGCTTGTTTTTGTCTTTCCGGCATGGTTTATGGCGATAACATATCTGAACTCATTGATATCGACCGTGAACTGGTCAAAATTGCCGACCAGGATGTAGCAGATACCGCAGCTCGCGAGTCTGAACTTCGCACCAGAGAGAGCGTGCTTTTCTCGTCAGTTATCAACTCTGGCGAAGACCTCGAAAAGCTTGTTCCGGCACTTGCTTCTACCGGCTCAGGCCTCGATGAGCGTTTCAAAAGCCGGTTACGCTTCGAAATCGGTCAGGAACACCGCAAAGACCTGCAGATCCTTCTCGAAAAAATGGAAGGCATGGAAGAAGGCCAGTCAGCTTCAGTCAGAGGCAAAAAGATAGCCTACATCTACGGCTGCGAAGTTAACCTGCGTGATGGCCAGTGGCATACCGCCTCTGATGGTCGCCGTTTCTGGGTCAGCAACGAATATCCCGATATCGTGCTCTCTCCGGCTGAATACAAGCGTTACATGGCCAGCGCGGTAGACATGGATTATTGATCGATCGACCACAAGGCTCCAGAATTCTATTTCCAGTTACGGAAAGGGATTCTGGAGCTTTTTATTTCGACGCGCGACAGTTTCTGCGTGTTGAGAAAGGTTGTCAGGCTGCTGCAGGCGAGTTCAGTATGTGGCGATGGTCCGACTACTATGCTTTTGAGGCAGTCTTTACCATCGGGTGTGACTATCGAAAATTTGTAGTATGGAATTAACGAATATTGGCCTTCTCTGAAGGCAAAACCGGGTGACTTGCTGGTCAGAACAGAAGACACCAGTCTCCATTCTTTCTCTTCAGAGAAGCTCTCATCTTTAAGAATAGGTGCAAGCTGACCGGTGCTGATATCGATGATTTTGCGCATTTTTTCGTGGCTGGCTTTGTTGTCGCAGAATTCTTTGAGCCAGCTTTCGATCAGGTAATTGACCAGCTCGAGCTGCAGTGAAGCGTTGTATACACAGGGCCAGAGGACGAAATGCTGTATTTTTGCGATTTTCCGCAGTTCGCCAAGGTCGAAGCCCATTGCGTAACCCTTGCCCTGGTTGCCGTAGCCGCGCCACTGACTGAGCAGATCGTCCTGCTCGCAGAAAGAGGCTATGCAGATATGGCTCTGATCGATTCTTTTGAGGTTTTTGCGGATTTCGACGAGCAGGCTGCGAAGCGCAGGCGTCTGCGCATTGCCGATCCGCCGCTTCAGCTCCTTTTCCAGCAGCTTGAAGGTGAGATAGATCTCATGCTTGTCATTGAGAAAATGCACCTGCGTTGCCCACATTTCGCGGCTCTGAATGATGCCGAGAATGCCGGACTGGGTGGTGAAGTGGTAGATGTTCTCAGGCGGTCGCGTTGGAAAGACTGTCTGGTAGAGATACTTTTCGAATTTATCGAACATTGCCGTCGCCTTTGTTGCTTT